>JAMOBH010000299.1:0-7125 GCA_039908085.1 Magnetococcus sp. YQC-5 | reverse complement strand
CCAGGGGCGAAGCCCTTGGTGGGGTCCAGGGGCAAAGCCCCTGGTGGGGTTTGGGGCGAAGCCCCAAAACTAACTATCCCAAGATGGTCAGGGTTTATCAATCTATTTCACCAACATTTTCAAATTGTCCCGGCTTACATGGTATGCCGTTGGCACAACATAAAAATCATCTCAATATTTGCCCAGACAATCCGGCCACCAGTGGACGAGATGTTCATCTTTTTTGGTGAGTCCACTGATCGGACCATCCTGAGAGATCACAAAAGCGGCTGAACCAGGATAATGACCGACAAAATTGACAGCAGCATTGTGTCTGGTGCCATATTTGGTGAACAATTCCGCACGTGTAAGGGGTTGAGCTTTGTTGTTTTTCCAATAAATGGTATTTCCCTGCCAGATGGGCGCAGAAAGAAAAGCCCCAAAAGAAAGGGGGCGGAGTCGGTCCGAAAGGATCAAAGCCCCATCCACACAAGTCATTTGGGCCAAAAGTTCCGCATGTTCAATAACTTTTCTTTTGCACTCCAGAATGGTCTCGCCGATGATGCAAATGGTGGCCAGAGGATCTTTTTCCGAGAGATCTTGTTTGTATTTGAATTGTTTCTGCTCCATGGTGCAGAGATCAGCGAGGAGCAAAGCACCGTCTGGACTTTCTGTGAGGTTATGTTTTGGAATGATGCAATGAGATTCGGTATCGATGATTTCCGATGGCAGCCAAACGATAATACCGCCATGGCCTCTGTGTTCGGTTTCCATGAGCAGATAGTCGATGAAATCTCGGTAGGTGTACCAGTATTTCATACCTAATTCTTTGAATTCAGGATGTTGTTTGACAATCTCCAGGAAACGCCATCCCATGAGTTCCGAGGTGAAATGGGAGTGAACTGGTTCGAGAAATCGCCCTGATTTGAAACGGGCAATGAGCGTATCGCCTTGATGAATGGATAAAGAACCTGTTTTTTTGGTGATGATGGTCAAGGTGTCGGGCGAGGGTTGTTCGATTGGTAAGGCATCAAAACGGTTGCGACCCCGATGCGTGGTGAAGATGGCACTCCAGATGACCAGGAGGTTAGGATCATGCTCGGCAGACCAGACGGCCAGGACTGTGGTTTCGGGATCGAAGGCCGGGGCCAGTTTGACCAGGGTATCCACCGTGAGCAAAGAACATGGTTCCATACGAAAAACAATGCTTTCGCCTGCGCGTCCTCTGTCTGGCAAGCTGGCAGGATCGATCAAAGAGACCCCAACGCGCACAGGACGGTCTTCATCACGTTTCAGCCCGGCCAGAAAGACCATTTCCATGATGGTTTTGACATGCTGAAAAACCAGTGGATCCATGGTATCGGCAGAATCCGGTTTCCACAACGAGAGAATTTCAGTGATGATTTTTGGATCAAACAAGGTGGGGTACTCCTGAGGAAATGCCGGTTGTGTCTGGCTTGGTCACTGATGATCAAGCAACCGTTTGACCACAGCATAAATCGATTGGTTGAAAAATGAAATGGATATTGGGAGGGAAATGGGGTTGATGGAGGCGATTGTGGGGGGGAAATATACAAGTTTTTGTTTGCTGATTAATATGGTTTGAAGTGTCTGGGAGGTTTGACACCCCCTTTACAGAATTGATGTCACACTCCACCGCAACCGAAGTACGAATGCAAAGCCATAATCCTGGTGAATGACGATCCAAGGGCACCTGTTTTTTTACTAATTTTTTAAAAAAACAGGTGATGTGATTGAGGGGTGGTTCACTTTCACCAAAGTCTTGACATGTTTTCGTAACATGGACCCACTGGATCCATGTTACGGCATCTCCCCATGATTGCACGTTTTTTGTGTTCAGTCAGGCCGTCTCAAATGCCAGGTCGCGGCCATTTGGATTGTTTTGGAAAAAGGCTTTGAGCTTTTCCAAAGCCCGTTTTTCAATCTGGCGGACCCGTTCCCGACTGATGGTCAATGTTTTGGCAAGGGCCTCCAGGGTTTTGGGTCTTTCGGTCAAATAGCGTTGGGCGAGAATCATTTGTTCCCGTGGATTCAATTGGTTCAGCCCTTGTTCAATCAGGGAGCGCATCACCTGCTGATGTTCGCTGGCCAGGGTGACGGATTCCTGATTGGGTCGTTGATCCGGGATGAGGTCAATGATTTCACCTTCTTCATCCATCACGGACTGATTGAGGGAGGTGTCGGCTCCAAGCATCCGACCATCCATTTCCATGATGGTGGAAGCATCGGTGCCGAATTTTTTCGCCAACTCTTCGGCTTCGTCCCAGTTCAGGGGCAATGGGGAGTCCTTGGCCTGACGCAACTTGAAAAAAAGTTGTCGTTTGAGCTGGGTGGTGGCAATTTTGACCATACGCCAGGAGTTCAAAATGAACTCATGAATGGCAGCCCGAATCCACCAGATGGCATAGGCAGCCAATCGATTGCCATGGGATGGGTTGAATTTTTTGACCGCATGCATCAGTCCAACCGTGCCTTCCTGAACCAGATCAGGCAATTGCAACTGATAATGGCCATATTCCCTGGCAATTTTCAGCACGAGCCGCAGATAGGAATGGACCAGTTTGTGTGCGGCTTCCAGGTCGTTGTGTTCTTTGTATTGGGTGGCGAGATGATGTTCCTCTTCCGCTGACAGGATCGGAGCCTGCATGGCCTGCTGCACAAATTGGCGGAATCCAGAACCATGGTCCGGGATGAAGAGATCAGAAGAACGATGTATGGCAATTGGATAGGTTGACATGATCAGCTCTCCGTTTTGACGCTTTTGAATCTTCAGTCGTGCTTGACACATTTGACAAAAACGGGTGAAGGGGGTTCCCTGCTCCATAATATAAAAATGGCCCAGGCGGGTTGCAAGGGGGAGAGGAATTTTTTTTTGGTTTTTTTATCAAAAGGAGATGCTAACATTTTCGCAAATAACGGAATTCAGATTGTTTTGTGCGTCATGGTACTTATTTACAATGATATAGCATAATATATCGATTTGGATATAACTTAATAATGAGTTTTAATCATGGCAACCACCTGTTCCGCAACATGTAAGGCTTCAATGGCATCGATTCTGTCGGGTTCCATGGTACATCCAGGATAACGGATTTCCACTGCAAAATCGCTCATTGCCTCAAGAGCGTTTTCAAAACGTGCAAGTTCAGGCAGTAGTGGAACAAGCAAGTCAAACAAAATCAGCAAATCATGCGTTCTGCCAAATGCAACTCCATGGAGTGTCAACATTCCCTTCAACGCTTTTTCCACGGCCTGTTGTGCGTGAAAACAGGGCGTATCCGTCGGACCATCCACCAAACCCAGGACGGTACGCGCCGTAATCAGATCGTGATCGGCTTTCTTGAGCCATTCACGGCAATACTCGATATTACGTTCGTTCATGCAAAACCTTCCCGGATTGGAATGCATGGGTGACAATATGATTGACTGTTCCCATCCAATGATTTACTTCGTCTGGTGTATAAACCAAGATATCCATGGGGCATGGCGAAGGCCGGAAAAGCTTACGGATCGGAGCGGCCCGTTTATATCTCGGCAAGAGGGTTGGCATCACCACCAGCAGATCCAGATCGCTGTCTGGATCCGGGTTGCCTGATGCGTAAGAGCCAAACAGAATGATTTTTGTAGGATTGAAATGCTCGATAATGGTGTGGACGATCTCCACGATGGTCTCTGGTAAAATCATTGAGCCTCCCAAATTGATGCAGGACAGGTCGAAAATTTGACCTGGTTGATGATTGATTGGGGTTTTCGCCTTAAAACCAACTACGCGCTTGGTCCGTTGCCATATTCTGAAACAGCGTTACGTACTTCCGTCATGGGATCATCGGATGCATTCTCAAGCCACTGTTTTATGGGTTCGGCATCTTTGAATTTTGTCGTTTTGCTCATGGCAATTGATAACATTACACATTGATATCTAAGAAATGGCAAATCATCGGTCACTGATTGAGGATCGGATCGGTGATAAGAGGCTTCCTTCAACAAAAATGTCAATCCGTGGATGCAGTCGTCAGCAAGTTTGGTCCACCATTCTTCTGGACCTTTTTGGAAACTCCATATGGCAAATGTGAGTGCAGGACGGAGTGTTGCTTTTCTCCGAATCCGAATGATTGTACCAACCTCTCTGATCAGATCGAGTGGTGGTGATGGCCAATCTGCGGGGAAACGCTGGACATTTCGACTCCAATCGAAAAGAATACGGGTAGCAATACGAACTTGTTTCTCCAGATCGGACGCCATGAGATGTGCCAGTGAAATTTGTGCTTGTTTAACCTGCTCTGGAATGGATCGCAGCAGACCGGGAAATAAATATAATAGCTCTGGATAGTCCTGCATTCCTGATTGAACAGCATCTAACAAATCTTTTGCAGTTATTTCAGGAATTTTGAATGCGGAAACAAGGAATCCAATATCCTCAAGGTCTTTAAGTGTTTGCATTATCTGGTTGACGACTATGGGGTTAGGCGATGATGGAAACTTAAGCCCAGTGGAGACCCAGCATCTGATCAGCTCATTGATGAAGACCTCATCTTCTTGCGACAAGGTGAAAGGCCGTCTTGTTGGCTTTTCGTATCTAATTGCCATACTCAACATTACAAGACTGTTTTGAATTTCTGTTGGCGTATCAGGCTTGGTGTCCAGATAGGCTGATCGGAAGGCTCTTTCGGCGTCCCCATCATTTGGCTCAGGCATTCTCAGGAAAACCCAATCAGATAAAGATGTTTTTCCTGGCAATCCTTTTTGAGTACGAAACCTTTCATCCCACAAGGTTCTGGCAAATAGGCTCTGCTTCTGGGACGACATCAGGCCTAGATCGTAGAGCCAAACCAATCTAAAAGAAGCCCTTTCTCTGGTTTGCTCCTCAGCCATAGCGGACAAGAGTTCCTCAACAATTTTTTCAATTTCTCCCTGGGGTGCCGATAGAGCCGGAGGATGAGGCGTTTCAGGCCAAAAATCGTAAGGGTCTGGCCAATGATTTTCATCGGCTACGCTGAATCCGAAACGCCCAGGAATTGGCAATGCAGCCAAGATTGGAGCATGTCGGTATCGCTCAGATATCGGAAGAGCCTTGAGGGTTCGTTTGAACAGATGAGCAAGTTCGGTTGTCAACCAAGGATCTCTACGAAACAGGTCGGACTGGTAATAACGGTTAGCCCGATCCAATAACGCATTGACGTCCTGAACGGGAAGTCGTGGAGTGAGCATGGAAAGTATCTCAATTGCATTGCGCAGACGAGTTACCCAATAGGATCTCTCGCTTCCATCATGATAATTACATTTGATATAGGAATAATCTGCAAGCTTCAGCAAGTCATTCATCATAGCCTGAACAAATTGGTCGTTCAAATGAGCAATAGTGGTACGTGAGAAAATATTTTTGAAATTTTTATCATTATAATAGTCTGCTACACGCCAACCCAATTGAACAGCGATCTCAAACTTATTATAGTGAAGAAACCGCAAGGCGCATAAATTTAAAGCGTTTGCTGCTATCTTCACGTAATTTACTTTTGACGGAAGTCCAGCAATCTCTATCAAACGTTTCATTTGGTAAGGCACTAGCAACCCCGATTCTTCTATTCCCAAGCTTCTGAAGTGATGTGTTTCACGAATTTCCCCGAGGTCAAACATCCGTTCTTGAACGACGCCAGATGTTAATGGCGTTGGAGGATCCTTTTCCAATTTCCCAAGCAAAGCATTATAGTCAGCGGACGCATCACAGTGATAAACCGCCAACTCCTTCCATCTCTGATGGATGACATCGTTTTGTTCATGATAATCAAAATAATTTCTAGTATTTATTGAAAATCTTGTTGCATATTTGAATGCCATAAGATTGTAAAGTGCCCATCCTTCACGGGAGAGACTCGGCAGGTCAATGTCGCCTTTCCGCGTGTTACGGCGAATTGTTTTAATAGATGAGCGAATAATAGATAATGCTTGATCAACATCGTTGGTTTCCCCCAACAAGGCCGCTTTACGGACATCCCAAAACGGATCACTACGCCCTGTATTCCAGGCATCAATCAGCTGTTTCAACTCCTTATGGTCCAATCTGCTCAGAGCAACCAAGCAATGTTCGTAGACCACTTTATTGCCAAATTCAGGTTCGTCGCTTAAGAATGGGGCCAACTTGTCGAGCCAGTTTGAAGCCGTTTTCAAATCTGCTTTATCACGGTAAGAGCGCACCACAGCCAATGCCAATTCCCGCCAGCAACGGCGGGCACGAATCCAATCTGGATTGGGCCATTCAACCGTTACCTTTTTGGAGTCATGGCAAATCTGTTGCTGGACATCAACTGAATCCAGGATTGCAAAAATCTCCTGTACCACTTCATCAAATATCGGTGCCAATGCTGTGTTCAAACGCCAGACCAACTCTTCAAGAAAAAAAAGTCGTTCCCATGGCATCATACCTGGGTGAGGATAAAGCACCTCCAAAATCCACCTGTCAGTATAACGCCAAACGGTACTGCGCACGTGTTCAGGGGCAACAAGCCAATTGGGATAACAGGTACGGTTGTAAGCCCATCCATTGATTGTCTTCCTGACAGCCTCAAGGCGTGTATCACCATTCGTTAAATGAGAAGGGGAACTGGCCTCCTCCATTGGGCAAGGCGTTGCAGAAGAAGCGGGAATTTTCAAATATTCAGGAGGTTGGCGTGGAGAATCTCCCGGTCTTGTCCAAAAATCTGACGACAACGGCCTACCCAGATGTAACATATGAAGAAACCATTCAGTCGCATAGCGATGGCGATGGCCAAGTGGCCAACTTTTACCAACCGGCAAATGGGCCATATCGATAGGAACCACATGGCGTTCTTCAAGCATACGACGACGATGAGGAGAAAGATCCATCCAGCCAACCAGATAAATTTTTTGGGTCAACACTTCCAAATGATCTCGAACCCACCCTGACCAGTGCAGAAAGTTCGGATCATCTCCAGAAAAACCAATCAAGCATAAAACGTTCTCCATCATGGACTGGCGGACGAGGTTCACAAATGGAGCAAACCCGGAATGTGTCAATGGAAATGAGACACTGATGGCAAAAAATTTAATGTAGCCCCCACTCGTTTGCCGACTTCAAAAATTTGATTGATGTTCGCTAACCAACAAATC
>JAMOBH010000019.1:0-31153 GCA_039908085.1 Magnetococcus sp. YQC-5 | reverse complement strand
CCCCCCCGGGTTTTGACTTTTTGCCCGAAGGGCATCCTGTTCGATTTAATTCTTCACTGCCACCGGAATATGGAAACGCACCCCCATATCCCCGGAAATCATCAAAACACCTCGCATGACATCAGATGAGGTTGCATTGTTACCTGAAGCCAGTCGAATGACCTGCTGGTTACTTGAGCTTAGAGGCGTTTCAGAGACCAATTGTGTCAAATTTTCAAAACGAGTCTTCATTTCTTTATCCGTTTTCTCCACAAACAAAGGGATTGCAGATTCCGATGCTTGTTCCATACGCCATCCGAAAGGTTCCGAAGAGCGGTTGGTAACGGTGATTTGCGCTTGTTTGATGGATGACAGAAATGTCAACTCATCCCCGCCAGCCTGAAGCTTGATTCCCAAGGGTCCAGGATAATCGGCTTCCCCCTGATACCAGACCCAATAGGCTTGATTGGCATGAATCAGCTCTTTGAGGGATGTTTCCGCCCAGTTGTCATTTTTCAAAGCGAAAATCCTGATTTGCTCCGCAGATCTGGTTCCCTTGAAATAGCGTTCAAACGTGGGTGGGGATGCGGGATCCACGTAAAATCCAGTCAAATTATAGGCGTTTGGTTGCCATTTTTTCTGCTTGAATTTGACCTCGCCGGTCAACTTCCAGGTGTAATCGGTTGCGCAACGCAGCAGGTAGGCTTGTCCGGCCTGCAAGCTGTACAAATTGTTCAAGACGGCTTCGGATTTATCCTTCGGAACCCAGCCATGCCATCCGGCTTTGTTCCAGGAAATTTCTTTCGGATCCACAATGAATTCCACCGAAGAATTTTTGGGATAATACGTAAGAGCTTGCAATACCGGCATGTCGGCAAAAACAGTATCCGGTTTGGGCGTCAGAGGCTCGACTTCCAGAAATACGGCATTCCATCCGGCTTTCAGCTCGATGGTTTGCGTTCGTGTGGATGCTGCCCACGTCATATCTGGGAGCAGAACAATCCAGAATATAAATATGACGCTCTGAAATATAATATAAATCATTTCATTCTGCCTTTGTGCTAAATAGCTATAGAATAAAGGTCAAACAAAATCAAAAATCATTCCAAACAGTCCTCCAGATCACCATTCCTTGGTTGGTCTGTTTCCGGAGACACACTCACTTGCATGATATTTTGCGATATATGTACAAGATTTCCTCTCCAATGTCAAAAAAAAAAAAACACTCACTCAATATTTTTTCAGATAAAAAAATATCCTTGTTTTTCATACAGATATACTAAACCCGAATGATGTCCCAACCAGCCCAATCTTGACACTGTTAATGCAATCATGATACATGCCTTGCCAAACACAAACCCGATTGATCAACTAACTGGATCATTATGACCATCCATACATTCACTGACACGACCAATCACCGCAACGCGCCACCCTGCCTTGCCTGGAACCGGTACTTGTATTTGTTCCTTATCTTGATGCTAATGGCAGGATGCCAAACCAAACCACCTGAACCACAAGCAGAACCCAAAATCTCTGCAACACCCAAAGTTGTTGAAAAAGCGACTGGAACCTCCAATATGGTTCCCATCCCCTGGTCAGAACTGCCTGCCACCTTGTTTGAGGACCAGACGATCCAAACCTGGGCCGATGCCCTGACTCAGAGTGCCGTCTACTATCGCCGCCTCCCTCCCAAAAAAATCCTTGATTTCGGCTCACACCCGGTTTCGGCTGGGGATATGGTCAAGGCATGCACTGAACTGGCCCAGTTGGCGCGCAGCAAAGATCTGGCACAATTGAAAACAGTCCTGCAACACCGTTTTCGACTGTTTCGTTCCGTGGGCAATGACCAAGGCGATGTATTGGTAACAGGATATTATGAACCCCTGTTGCACGGCTCCTTCACCCGTTCCAAACGATTTTTTTACCCCATTTACCGGCGTCCCCCTGACCTGATGGAGTCCGGTGGGATCTCACGCATGGAAAAGGGCAAACGTGTCCCTTATTATGACAGGAAACAAATTGATGGGCCGATATTGAAGGGATACACCAAAAAACCATCCGGCAGTCTGGCCAATCGAGGTCTGGAACTGGTCTGGGTTGACAATCCGATAGATGCCTTTTTTCTGCATATCCAAGGCTCTGGCCGGGTTCTATTGGAAAACGGCCAAATGTTGCGGATCGGATATCATGGCGCGAATGGCAGACCTTATGTGGCCATTGGCAGCATCCTCATCAAAGAAGGCAAAATCCCCAAGGAAGAGATGACCATGCCCCGTTTGCGTCAGTGGCTGGTGGATAATCCTGGAGAGAATCAACGACTCTTTTTTGCTAACCCGTCTTATGTTTTTTTTCATGAGCTGTCAGGGGATCCGGTAGGCAATATCAATGTCCCGTTGACCAAAGGTCGCTCAATCGCCACCGATCATCGCCTCTTTCCCAAAGGGGCACCGGGTGTTCTGGAAACAACTCTTCCCGTTTTTGCAGCAGATGGAAAAAGCCTGACCGCTTGGCGGCCTGAGGTGCGTTTTGTGGTCAATCAGGATACAGGAGGGGCTATCCGTGGACCTGGACGTGTGGATCTGTTTTTCGGCTTTGGGGAGCAGGTGGAGTACCAGGCAGGCGTCATGAAACAACCTAACTCAAAACTTTATTTTATAGCACCTCAATAAAAAACCTTGGGGGGCGGTGAACCGCCCCCCAAACCCCCCACCCTTTTTTTTAATATTTTTTTTAAAAAACAGAGGATAGCTAGCGACGACAGGCAATGCGATAAACATGCCGACAGGCTTCTTGGGCAATTTCGCTCGTTTGACGTGGGTGAGAGACCAAAGCCAACTGACACTCAACACCAGCCGCTTCCATGAAGGAACGGACCAAAGCGGTTTTGATCGCAAAATTGACATTTTCCGGCAAATCTCCGGTCATGTTGTGCAGATGATCGGCAGAAAGCTTGGCCACCACCACTCCCACCACCAAACCGGACAAATCCAACAACGGCCCCCCACTGTTGCCCTGCTGAATGGGTGCGGTAAACCTCAAGGAACGGGTGTCATCTTTGATGGCCACCAAAGAACTGACGTTGCCCAACGTGACAGAAGGCGTGGTTCCCAACAGATTGCCCAAAGGAAATCCCACAGCCATGACCTGCTCACCAATCCCAACAGAACGTCCATCCCGGAACGTCACCGCCGGCAAAGGCTGATCCGCTTTCAAAAGGGCGAGATCGTTGATGGGATCTGCAAAGATCAATTTCAACTTAAGTTGCGCCCTGGTCGAAAAAGCCTCGAAGTGACCACCATCCTCAATGACATGCCAGTTGGTCAACAGGTAACCCTCAGGATGAACGCAAAAACCGGTTCCCATGACATAGGATACGGATGAAAAAGGACGCAACGGTGCGATGCTGGGGGCCTCTGGCAGAGAACAACCAAAATTTTCCATCAGTTTTCTCAACCCCCTGACAAAACCTTGTCCAACCGCCCTGGCCTTCCACCCGGTACCCCGACGGTAGATTTCCAGCAGCGTCATGGCCGCTTCCGGTCGCTGTCGGCAATCGAGACGATAGCAACTGGTCTCACGCTCTTGAATACATGCCTGAATCTCCTGAAATGCGTCAAAGGCCAAGTGTTGCCCGTTTTTTGATTTCAGGTAAACAGCGATGGCCATTTTGACGATGGCAGGTGACAGTTGCGGCAGATCAAGCAGGATGACGTTTGGCTGGTCCAAACGAATCGCACCTCCTGCAATATGTGCCAAACTTTCCTCAAGGACCGATTCTTCACCGATCACCAAACCTCTTTCATCCAAGGCAAACAGAATCAAACCAAGTCCGCCCTCTTGAAGACCACCTGGAGTAACGTTCACTTCGATCCGGGTTGCAATGCCTTGCAACGAGACGGTTTGGCCAGTGATGAGTTCACCCATATTTTTGACTCCTGACTAATGGCTCTCGCCCCAAACCCCACCAGGCGAAATGATTCCCTCTGCTCCCCAATCATTTGTCCAGCTTGAAGTGGGAAGATCAGCTTACCTGAACTGGATGATTCAAATCAGCGCAACCAGATGCAACATTGAGGTTGGACGAACCCGACTTTTTCATGTTACACTCTAAAATGAACCAGTAAATCAGAGCCACCAATATTCCAACAGACATATCGGCCCCTGATGCATCGAGAAATATCAACAAAGAATCCATTATGAACAACTTTTTACACAATGTAGCCCAACATACCGGCTCTGCTGAATTACGCAGCCGCTCGCTGGCAACGATTCAGGTCAACCTTGGTCCGCAATGCTCCCTGGAATGCCGTCATTGCCACCTGACCGCCTCCCCCAAACGTCAGGAAGCCATGAGTCAAACCATCATGGATCGCATACTCGACCAACTTTCCCACATGACGTGTCAGCGGGTGGACATCACCGGCGGTGCCCCGGAACTCCATCCTTTGTTTGGCCAGTTCATCACACGCTTGCACGCCAGAAAAATCAACATACAGGTGCGAACCAATCTCGCCATTTACCTGGAACCCGGCATGGACCAGCTTCTCCAGATGCTCAAAGCATGCCATGTCTCCCTGGTAGGCTCACTGCCCTGCTACCTGGAAAAAAACGTCGATGCCCAACGAGGCCCAGGCACTTTTACCAAGACCATCGCAGCCATCCGCATGCTGAACACCCAAGGCTATGGCATTCATCCCCAATGGCCTCTGGATCTGGTCTACAACCCGCAAGGCCCCAGCCTGCCCCCTGACCAACACCGACTGGAAGCAACCTATCGGCAGATCCTCCAGGAACAATACGGACTGTTTTTCACCCGTCTCCTGACCATCACCAATATGCCCATTGGCCGTTTCAAAGCCGATCTGATGCGCCAGGGAACACAAAAAGCCTACATGACCCTTTTGCAACAGGCCTTCAATCCCCATACCCTGGATAAATTGATGTGTCGTGATCAAATCAGCATCCGTTGGGATGGCCGCCTGTATGACTGCGACTTCAATCTGGCCCTGGATCTCCCGGTACAGGCCACCCACACTGACGTTGACACCCTGTCCGATGCCCTGGCATTCCGCCCCATTGTCACCGGCAATCACTGTCTGGCCTGCTCTGCCGGGTCTGGATCTTCCTGTTCGGGCGCGCTGACCGCGTGACACACCATGAGACCCAGTAAAATTCATCAATTACAGGCCAGCTATTCTCCAATTCAAGATCGCCTGCTTTTGCGCGTCAATACATCGGAAAAAATGGAATTTCGATTCTGGCTGACCCGACGTTTTGTCCAACGACTCTGGCCGGCCTTGCGTCAAACCCTGGAAGCCCAACCCGCCCTGGCCGAAGTGGAGGGTAACACCCGTGGCGCGCTCCTGTCCTTCATGCACCAGCATGCCACAGAACAGGCCGATTTTCAGGCCCCATTCCAGGAAACAACCGAAACCATCACGCCCCTTGGCCCTGAACCGATCCTGGTGGCACAGGCTGCCATCCGCATGGCTGACCAGAATGAACAGTTGCGCATGCTCAGTTTGCATCCTGAAAACGGTTATGGAATCGAAATTGCCATGGAGCTTCATCTTGTGCATGCATTTTGCAAACTCCTGGCTGATGTCCTGGCCACGACCGACTGGCAACTGCATCTCGGTTTTACCCAAATGCCCGCCATACAGGAAATGACCATGACCGGAGGGCGCGTGCTGCATTGAAATTCTGACAACCAAGCATCTATTAATCCATTATTCAAATACTCATGACGCAAACTTTTTATCATAACAAGGAACATCACACCCCATGTCTCAATTGATTTTTTACCAGAAAGCCGAACCCATCCACAAAGACTTCCACCGACAGATCCGACTCGACCGGAACCCGACAGACTTCTCCTTTGCCAGACACACCAATTCGGTCATGCTGGCTGGCATCGAGTTCCAACTCGCAGCCAAGGAGTATCCCATTGTCTTTGTCAAGGCCAACCAGGATAACATTTTCGCCACAGCCTTGCTGGGAGTACGAAGTGACGAAAATCTCTTCACCGACCAGGAGGGTCGCTGGGATGCCCAATATATCCCCGCCTTTGTGCGACGCTATCCCTTCATCCTGGCCGAAGTCGAAAACATGCCCAACCAGCTGACCCTCTGCATGGACTCGGATTACCCTGGGTTTTCAACGAACCAAGGCGAGGCCTTGTTTCAAGAGAACGGCGACCCCTCGGAGATGCTGACCAAAACACTCCAATTTTTGCGCGATTGCCATGATGGATACCAGCGGACCCAATTGTTCATCAAACGGTTGCAAGATCTCGATCTGTTCGTTACCCTGACCACCGCCATCGAAATGCCGGATGGTCGCAAATTTGCCATCCAGGGTCTGATGGCGGTTGACGAAAACAAACTACTGGCTCTGAATGAACAACACGCCATGGAGATGTTCCGGTTGGGGGAAATGGCCTGGATTTATACCCATTTGCTCTCTTTGTCCAACATCAACCGGCTGGCCCAGCTGCTGACCACGCGCACGGCCAACGAACCCTTGTCAAGAAAAGCGTGATCACGCACCAAGGAAGGATTGCTTCCAGGAGTGACGAGGCGTATTTTCAACATCATCACAACCGCACCAACCATATCGGGGATTTTATGGAAGTTACTGTCGAAACCACTGGCACCTTTGATCGCACTGTCACCATCCGCATTGAGGCCGCGCAGGTCAATCAGATGCTGGACAAGGAACTGAAAAATCTGGCTGAAACCGTCAAGTTGCCAGGATTTCGTCCGGGCAAAATCCCCAAACCCTTTCTGGAATCCCGTTTCCGGGACCACCTGATCAGCACGGTGACAGAAAACCTGATGAAATCAAGCTATCCCAAAGCCCTTCAGGATCATGACCTGCATCCTGCCGACCAGCCGGAACTGCAATTGGGCGAATTGATTCGCAATCAGGATTTTGTCTATCATGCCACCATGCAGATCATTCCCGAAGTGAAACCTCAAGATTACAGCGGCATGGCACTCACGCGGCATGTGGCCCAGGTGACGGATCCTGACGTGGACAAAGCCGTGGAAACCATTCGGGAACAACATGCCCGCTTTGAGCCTTCCACAGATCAAAAGGCCGCCTTGGGCGATCAAATTGTCATGGATTTCAAAGGATTCGTTGACAACGAACCCTTTGAGGGCGGAGCAGCCGAAGCCTATGTCCTGGAACTGGGAGCCGGGCGATTTATTGACGGCTTTGAAGATCAACTCATCGGAATCCAAGCCGGAGAAGAACGGGATATCCACGTCACATTCCCGGCAAATTATGCCGCCAACCATCTGGCCGGCAAAAATGCCCTGTTCCAATGCAAGGTCGCAAAAGTCCGCACCAAGGTACTCCCGCCGGTGGACGACGCACTGGCACAATTGGTCAACATCCAGGAAGGTGGTTTGGAAAAACTCCGTGCTGATCTGCATGACAGCCTGCTGATCGAAGCCGAAAAAGCCACCCAGAAAAACCTGCGCAAACAAATATACAACCATATCATGGCCGCCAACCCGCTGGAACTGCCTGAACAGCTCATAGCTCGCGAACAACACTCCCTCGTGGAACAAGCCAAGAATGAATACAAGTCCCAAGGTCTGGATCCGACCCAGGCCGGTTACACGGACGAAGTCCTGGCCGCCACGTTGCGGGATTCGGCCATCAAACGGGTAAGCCTTGGTTTGCTGCTGGGAAGCATCGCCAGTCAGGAAAAACTGGAAGTGACTCCTGAAATGATGGCCACACAAATCAACGAAATCGCCACCTCCTATGGTCCCCAAGCCCAGAATTTCAAAAAATGGCTGCAAAATGACCCCACGCGCCTGGAATCCATTCGTTCGAATCTCCTCGAAGATGTGGTCATCGCGTGGGTTATCCAAAACGGCATCATCACCGAACAGAGCTGCTCTCTGGAGGAGTTGATCGGCGACAAAGTGTAAAATGAACTCTTTTGCCCTGGAGTTTGATTTAATTGTTGCGACAGCTGCCCCTTATGCCGCATTATTGTCTTGCTGGTCCAATGATGTCGCGCCTGATGGTCTGCTTATTGCATCTCTTTCATCCCATGACGAGATAATGGTATCCTGATGAATTTGGTTCCAATGGTGGTAGAGTCCACCAATCGAGGGGAGCGGGCATATGATATTTATTCCCGCCTGTTAAAAGAACGGGTGATCTTTCTGGTCGGCCCAGTGGATGATCACTCGGCCAATCTGATCATTGCCCAACTCCTGTTTTTGGAATCGGAAAATCCTGAAAAGGATATCCATTTCTATATCAACAGCCCAGGAGGCGTGGTGACGGCAGGCATGGCGATTTACGATACCATGGAGTTCATTCGACCGGATGTCAGTACGTTGTGTATTGGTCAGGCTGCCAGTATGGGAGCCGTCCTTTTGGCTGCTGGACAAAAAGGCAAACGTCTGCTTCTGCCCAACTCTCGCGTGATGATCCATCAGCCTTCGGGTGGATTCCAGGGACAGGCCGAAGACATCCAGATTCACGCCAAGGAAATGCAACGGATTCGGGAACGCATGAATCAAATCCTGGCCAAACATACAGGCCAACCCGTGCGACGCATTGCACGCGACATGGATCGTGACTACTTCCTGAGTGCCCAGGAGGCGTGTGAATATGGTCTGGCAGACCGGGTGATCGAACGACGCGAATTACCCTCTACGGATAAAGAAACGTAAACGCATACAAAAAAATAAAGACGCATCTGAATTGGTGTATACTCTCCCTTTCGGGTTGGTAAACAGTTACCCAAGCAACGAGACAAATTTATGGCAAAAAAACTTTCAGATGGCGGCAGTGTCCTGCACTGTTCTTTTTGTGGCAAGACTCAGCAAGAGGTACGCAAACTGATTGCAGGGCCTTCGGTGTTCATATGCAACGAATGTGTGGAACTCTGCCGGGATATCATCAAAGAGGAAAAACCGGATGGAGCACCGGTCCGCAAGCGACCAGGGATCCCGGTTCCGCATGAGATCAAAAGCATCCTGGATGAATATGTCATCGGCCAGGAGAAGGCCAAAAGAATTTTATCAGTAGCTGTTTACAATCATTACAAGAGATTGGGAAGCCACACAGCTGGACCCCACGAAGAGGTGGAAATTGCCAAAAGCAATCTCCTGCTGATCGGTCCCACCGGCAGCGGGAAGACCCTTCTGGCCCAAACCCTGGCACGCATTCTGGATGTACCCTTTACCATCACAGACGCCACGACCCTTACCGAAGCCGGGTATGTGGGCGAAGATGTGGAAAACATCATCCTGCGTCTTTTGCAAGCCGCTGACAACGACGTGGAAAAAGCCCAGCGAGGCATTGTTTTCATTGATGAAATCGACAAGATTTCCCGCAAATCGGAAAATCCTTCCATCACACGGGATGTCTCTGGAGAAGGGGTGCAACAGGCCCTGCTGAAAATCATCGAAGGAACCATCGCCAATGTCCCCCCGCAAGGCGGACGCAAACACCCCCAACAGGAATATCTGCAAGTAGATACAACCAATATTTTGGTTATCTGCGGCGGTGCCTTCAACGGCCTGGAAAAGGTGATCGAACGACGTTCCAACAAACATCATGGCATTGGCTTTGGAGCGGAAGTCAAAAGCGGGGATACCAGCAAACATGTGAATGAATTGTTGGCCCTGCTGGAACCGGAAGATCTGTTGCAATTCGGCTTGATCCCTGAATTCGTCGGACGCCTGCCGGTCATTGCCACACTGGAAGAATTGGATCAGGAAGCCCTGATCAAAATCCTGCGGGAACCCAGGAACGCCCTGCTCAAGCAATACAACAAGTTGATGTCCATGGAAGGGGTTCGTTTGACCTTCACGGAAGAAGCTGTGCGGGCAGTGGCCAAAAAAGCCATCAAACACAAGACCGGTGCCCGTGGATTGCGGGCCATTCTGGAAACCGTGCTGTTGGGCATCATGTTTGATATTCCCTCCCTCTCCGGGGTCACGGAAGTGGTGATCAATCAGGAATGCATTGACAACAACGTGGAACCTTTGCTCATTTATGAAGAGGCTGTACGTGAACTTCAGGCTTGAGTCCTGCCAACCGCAGAGAGATGCAATCACAACAATCACAAAGATGGATGATCAAGAGTGAAGCTTGCCCCAAAGCACGACCAGAGGCACGTGCCTTTTGGACACCACTTGGTGAAAAGGTTCTTTTGACCCCTCCAATCATTTGTCCCGGATGAACTGGCAAGCCGGTCTGATCGACCAACTAGGAGTGTTTGAATTCCATGGCAAATCCCAAAGATTTTTTTTCCACCCCGATGCTACGGATTCCCGTTCTACCCCTGCGGGACATCGTGGTGTTTCCCAATATGATTGTCCCTCTGTTTGTTGGCCGTGAACGCTCCATCCGCGCCCTGGAATCCGTCACCGGCAAAGAAGAAAGTCGCCAAATTCTGTTGGTCGCCCAAAAAAATGCCACATCGGACAACCCTGAACAAGAAGACATCTACACGATTGGGGTGCTTGGAACCATCTTGCAGGTTTTGAAACTCCCGGATGGCACGGTCAAAGTGCTGGTGGAAGGAGGACGGAGGATGCAAATCCGACGCTACTTCCAAAAAGACCCATACTATCTGGTGGAGGCGCGTTATGTGGAAGACGAACCCTCTGACCCGACCGAATGTCAGGCCTTGATGCGTCAAGTGATTGAACAGTTTGACAATTACGCCAAGCTCAACAAGAAAGTGGCTCCTGAAGTCATCATGACGTTTCAATCGATCCACGACGGCGGCAACCTGGCAGACATGGTGGCCACCCACGTTGCCCTTCGTGTGACCGACAAACAGGATTTATTGGAAATCCCCAGCGTCAGCGGACGCCTGGAACGATTGCTCATGGTGCTGGAACAGGAAATTGATGTCCTGCAAGTGGAAAAACGGGTCCGGGGTCGTGTCAAACGACAAATGGAAAAAAGTCACCGCGATTATTATTTGAATGAGCAGATGAAGGCCATTCAGAAAGAGCTTGGTGATCGTGACGAAGAAAAAGACGAACTGAATGAATTGACAGAAAAAATTGCCACAGTTGGCATGAGCGAAGAGGCCAGGAAAAAAGCCGAGTCTGAACTGAAAAAACTCAAGCAAATGGCCCCCATGTCAGCCGAAGCCACTGTGGTGCGCAACTACGTGGATTGGCTGGTCAGTCTGCCCTGGAGCCAAACCACGGAATTGAAGCACGACCTGACTCGTGCGGAAGAGATCCTGGAAGAAGACCATTGGGGTCTTGAAAAGGTCAAGGAACGCATACTTGAACAGCTTGCGGTTCAGTTGAAGGTGGAAAAAATCAAAGGCCCGATTTTATGTCTGGTAGGCCCTCCAGGTGTGGGTAAAACCTCGCTGGCCAAATCCATTGCCCGTGCCTCAGGCCGTGAATATGTGCGCATTTCGCTGGGCGGTATCCGGGATGAAGCGGAAATCCGTGGACACCGTCGCACCTACATTGGTTCTCTGCCTGGCAAGATCATCCAGTCCATGAAAAAGGCTGGAGCCAATAATCCTTTGTTTTTACTGGATGAAATCGACAAGGTTGGCTCTGATTTTCGCGGCGACCCCTCGTCGGCCCTGTTGGAAGTGCTGGATCCAGAACAAAACAGCACCTTCAATGATCATTATCTGGAAGTGGATTATGACCTCTCCAAAGTCATGTTCATCACCACAGCCAACAGCCTGAACATCCCGCGTCCGCTGCTAGACAGGATGGAAATCATTCGCCTGGCCGGGTATACGGAACAGGAAAAACTGCGCATTGCCACCAAATATCTCATTCCGAAAGAAATGGAGTCTCATGGACTGAAGGAAGGGGAATTCACCCTGTCCAATGGTGCCTTGTTGGATATCATCCGGTATTATACCCGTGAATCCGGGGTGCGCAATCTGGATCGGGAAATCGCCAGTTTGTGCCGAAAATCGGCACGCGCCATACTTTCGGATCCGGAACGCAACCGCAATGCCATCGGATCGAAGAGTCTGGCCAAATACCTGGGGGTACGTCGTTATCGTTTTGGTCTGGTCGAGGACGAGGACATGGTGGGTGTGGCCACTGGCTTGGCATGGACCGAAGTGGGAGGCGAGTTGCTGACCATCGAAAGCATCCACATCGAAGGCAAAGGCAAACTGACCACCACCGGCAAGCTGGGGGATGTCATGCAGGAATCCGCGCAGGCTGCTCTTACCTATGCCCGCTCCCGCTCCAAGGAGTGGGGATTGGAGGGGGATGATTTTTTCCAAAAAAGAGACATTCACATACATGTCCCGGAAGGGGCCACGCCCAAAGATGGTCCATCTGCCGGGATTGCCTTGTGTACTTCACTGGTCAGTGCCCTGTACGGCATGCCGGTTCGCAAAGACGTGGCCATGACCGGAGAGATCACCTTGCGTGGCCGGGTATTGATCATCGGCGGTCTCAAGGAAAAGCTTTTGGCAGCCCATCGTGCCGGTGTCAAACACATCATCATCCCGGAAGAAAACGTCAAAGATCTCAAGGAAATCTCTTTGAGCATACTCAAGGAACTGGAAATCCATCCGGTGACCCATATGGATCAAGTACTGACTCTGGCGTTGCGGGGAGAGATGAAAAACACCTTGAAAACCGCCACGCCCCATCCCATGGAACCCCCGGATCCCTCTCTTCTGCTGCAACAGGAGTCATCCCTGGAGACCCCTGCGGTCACACATTGAGGAGAGGTCAAAAAAATCGGGGGGCGGAAACGCCCCCTTTTTTTTATATAATTATTAAAAAAAAGAGGGGGTCTGGGGGATTCATCCCCCAGGGTTTTGACTTTTCGCCCGAATGAGACCCTGTTCTGTATTAAACAAATGGAAAAGAGACACCGTGAAACCCGACCATAATGCGACGCAAATGGAACAGATCCATTCCTTGCGGATTGGTCCCATGAACAGCAGAAGGACAACATCGAATCCCTCTACTCTTTAAAAAAGATATAATACTATTATTATAATGTTGAACCTGGCCTTCAGGATAAGAATAATGGAAAATCTGACAGTTTAAATAATTCTTTAACAAATCAAGCGAAAGATCTATATCATTCATCATCTGCTTTTCCGGTAGTTGGGAAAGAATATCATGGTACAAGGAATGCCCACCAACGGTAAAGAGTGAATGATTGTTCAGAGCCACGACTTCGGACCAGTTCATGACCTGATAATTTTCAGCATGTTCCACAGAAGGTGTTACTTTTGACTGAATCTGCAATTCACGCAGTACATCATCACGCTGGGTGATTGCAACATTTTTACAAAATGTTTTGATCAGGTTGACCGCCTGAATTTTTGCCTCAGAGCTTTCAAGAGGGATCCTTTTTTTTTCTGTGCCGAGTCCAATCTCCAAATGATCCACCTGGGTTAAATTGATACAATCTTCGATATGGTCCACCCAAAACATTCTCTCTGTTCCAATCATTCCTGAGGCAACATAAAAAACCGCAGGAATTGACAATTCATCAAGAATCGGTGCTGCCTGGGTAAAATTATTACGAAAGCCATCATCAAAGCTGATGACGACAGAATAGGGGGGATAGGGCATTCCAGATTGGCAGATCTCCATGACATCATCAATCGACAGAACCGTACAATAGTGTTTCACCCTGGCCATCTGGTTGCGAAACACATCATGGGAAATGTGTTTATTGGAATAATTTTCAATCCCATGGGATGTACAATTGGTGACGCCATGGTACAACAAAATAGTTAACTCTTTGAAAAGAATTTTTTCATCATAAGCAGTCCCACACATACGAACAGACATCACAGCCCCCCTGCACAATAATGATCAAACCGAGCAGAGACGATCTTTTTTAACTCCAACGGCATAAACGAATAATAACGCCCACGCATCTTTTGCTGACATGACGTCAAAACTCCATTATTATAATCATGCAACGCCTGAATCACCAGACGTGTTGCAATTACTGTAGTATAATAGCGAATTTGATGACATCGCATGTCTTTTTGAAGCATCAAACGCTCCTGAGAAACGATATCTCCGGTATCCAGTTGCGGTTCCACAAAATGAATGGTTACACCAATGGCGTCATAGTCTCGATGATAAATAGCCCATAAATCTGAATCCAACCCACGATAAGCCTGAGCCATTCCACGATGCACATTAATCAATCCGTCTGGGAATAATTGAATGGTTTCCTGTGTCAACCGACCTGCGCCGAAGACAACCCCAAAACTCGGTTGCAGACGCTGGATCGTAGCGTGCGCTTCAGACGTGTTGGCCGAACTGCTGTGGTATAACGGCACACGGTCCAGGTCGTCGCGTGTATTTGCAAAAAAATGAGACGCTTCAAAAAGAGCCTCTGCCTCCTCGAAAAGCGGTCCAACCGGGAATGGGGGTTGGACGTGCACGCTTTCCATAAGACATCCTGCTGGCATCAACCCATCATCCAGAATCTGATTCAGAAAATATCGATGGTGAGGTGTGTCTGTCGAAATCACTAAAAAATGTTTCATAGAAATATCCAATAGGATAGAATATTAAAAAAAACAACCAAAAATATTGCATTCACCTCTTCAATTCAGATGACAGCAACAAACCAAGTTTCATATATTAATGCAGCAATCTATCCATAATCAAGGATTGGAAACGTTCTGCTCCCTCCTCAAGTGAACACGTTCCTGGGGAGGCGGTGAACCGCCTCCCCAGACCCCTCCACCCTTTTTTTTAAATTTTTTTGGAGATGATTGCTAACAATTACACGCTTTCAACCCCAAACGTGACCTCTATCTGAAAAAATAATCAAAAAACCCTGCCTGACTCGCAGAAAACCGCTTGACACCGGCAATTCGTATCGTATAGTAACCAACACATCGTGATCACCACCCTCACTTTAAGAAAGATATGCAGAGGGGAGTGAATCATCAGACATGATGCTGTCCTGATTTGACCATAAGGGACTCAGATTCCAAAGCCAACTGATCATCATGACCGAGGAGAACATCCATTGAATAAATCTGAACTTGTTGATTCCGTTGCTGCGGAAGCAAAACTGACCAAAGCCCAAGCATCCGAAGCCATTGACGCTGTAGTCAATGCCATTCAAAACACTTTGAAAGCAGGTGGACAAGTGAATTTGGTGGGGTTCGGATCCTTCATGGTGATGGAGCGAGCAGCACGCACAGGACGCAATCCACGGACTGGGGAAGAAATCACAATCCCGGCGGCACAATTGCCAAAATTCAAACCCGGCAAAGGATTGAAAGACGCTGTCACCGTCGCCCCTCCCGCGCCTGTGGTGCCTGTGATCAAACCAGTTGCGACACCCAAACCCGTCGCAGCACCAACCCCTGTTGCGACAGCCAAGCCGGTCACACCATCCAAACCTGTTGCATTGGCATCCAAACCGGTCCCCCCCCCTGCCCCAGCACCGGCAGAGAAAAAAGTCGTGACACCGGATGCAAAAAAAACTACCAGAACAAAAAAATAAGATCACCATCCAGACCCGTTGACCCGTACCTGAAAATGGCAGGGTCCAGGTCTGTGACAGTGGGCGGATAGCTCAGCCGGGAGAGCATCGGTTTTACAAGCCGAGGGTCACAGGTTCGATCCCTGTTCCGCCCACCAAAAAAAAATGGGATCAAAATGAAAATTTTTCATTGACCCATTGACCAAAAAATTGCATAAATGACTTTGCCAGCCACACACCACTTTACCAAGCTGGCGGCATAAGTCACTTTAGTGCGGGGGCGTAGTTCAGTCGGTTAGAATGCCGGCCTGTCACGCCGGAGGTCGCGGGTTCGAGCCCCGTCGCTCCCGCCAACATTTGCAGTACCCTACACGCAGCAATCAACGGGTTACAATTAACGGGTAAAGCACGGCCAATTCCATATGCCGACTTACCCGTTTTTTGTTACTGCTCAAGATGGATCAACTTCGCTAACAGTAAAGAGTGAGGAACCGCACCGATGCAAATCACAGGCATGAAATGGGGGGCCAAGTTACTCAAGTATGTCGATTTTCCGACCTCCGAAATTCTTGGACCGGAAGCGACACCTGACGAAATCGAGGCCCTGATCAAAAAATGGGGAGGCTGCCTCATCAAACCCATTTTCAAAGGTGGAATCGGCAAAAAAGGTAAAGCCGGTCTGGTGGGCAAAGCCACTGACCTGCGCACGGCTCTCAAGGAAAAAGAACGGCTCTATTTCGCCGAACACACCCACGGCAATCAAACCTCCAAATCCGAAGGCGTCACCTTCGAAGGATTCGTGAAAGCCGAACACGAAATTTATGTCTCCCTGACCGACAACACCCAGTACCGCGCCCCCACCCTCACCATTACCCATCACGGTGGCATGGATATCGAAGAACTCCCAGCCGACAAAATCGCGGTGGTGCCATTCGATCCTTTGACCGGATTGAAAGGCTTTGTGATTTCCAATGCCCTCGATAAAATGAATGCCCCCAACGAAATCCTCAGCCCCCTGGTGCAAAACATCACCAAACTCTGGGATCTGTTCAACAATTACGGCATGACCACCCTGGAGATCAACCCCATCCGCATGTGGCGTGATCCCAATGGCCGTCTCGTCCCCATGGCTTGCGATTTCAAATGCTCCTTCGACGGCGATGACCGCAACTCCAAACGTCTGCATCTGCCTGAAAACCTGGATAATACCAATCTCTCCGATTACGAACTGGAGGTCAATCAACTTCGGACCTATCAAGGACAGTCGGATGTCTACGTCATCAACCCTGCCGGAACCATCACCTCCATGACCTTTGGCGGCGGTGCCAACGCCTTGGTGACGGAACTCCTGGGTGACTCAGCCACCATCTCTTCAGACTTCGGTGGCAACCCTCCCTACGTCAAAATGAAACAAATCAGTGACATCACCTATCGGCACTGGCTGCCACAAACCAATGTCCTGTTTCTGATCGGCGGCAAGGCCAACAATACCGACATCTACGAAACCTTCCGTGCCATGGGCGATGCGTTGCGCAACTATTTCAACACACACGGACCAACCCCTTTGTTCGTGGTCGTAGGGCGTGGCGGCCCCAATCTGGTAAAAGGGTTGGGGTATCTGAAAGACACCCTGGACTCACTGGGTCTCCCCTATGCCATGTTTGGTTATGATTCAGCCATGAGCGAAGTCATCAATTACGCCCAGGCCGTGGATGACTGGATGAAAAAAGGCGGTCGGAAGGCCATCGCCCAAAAGCTGGGTCTCAAACAATAGACCAGATTCTGGGCCTGTTCGGACAGCGACACGTCTACTACAACAGTTTGATTGGTTTCGGCCTCAGGCCGAATCGTCGTGTAACTAACGGGAACGAGGTTTTCCATGCCATTCCAACTTACACCCAAAAATGGACCAAACTTAATTCATCCCAAGGGCGAAGAAGAGTTCCCCTACTATGTTGGCATTCACTCCCTGGCTGAACTGGCCACCAAAAATGATCGGGTGTGTGTCATCAATATTCTGGGCGGCGAGAGTACCACGGTCACGCCCATCAGTCATGAATACTCTGGCGGCAATATCGTCTGTGGTGTTCAGCCCGGTCGTTCCGGTTCAGTGATGAAGACCAAACTCGGCAACATACCGGTTTACAACAACATCCTGGAGGCCTTGAACGACGGCAAGCAATTCAATGTCGTGGTGATTTATGTGCCACCGGATGGTGTCAAGGATGCGGTCATTGAGGCGGTACGGGTCAATCCTGACCTGCGCAAAGTCGTCATTCTCACTGAAAAAGTGAAGGTGAAACACGCCCGCATGATCCGGCAATACTGCCAATGGCGGGGCGTGGATGTGTTTGGTGCCAACTGCCTGGGCATTGGCGATGCGCACAATCATGTCCGCATCGGTGGTGCCTTGGGTGGCAATGCGCCGGAAGAATCCTTGGTTCCAGGATCCATCGCGCTTTATTCCAACTCCGGCAATTTCACCACCACCATTGCCACCTATTTGTTGACTGCAGGATGGGGGACCACGGTCTCCATCTCTTCAGGAAAAGACGTCTACATCCACTATGCCGCCCCGGAATTCACCCACGCCATGCATAACGATGACCGCTCCAAGGCCGCCGTGATGTATATCGAGCCAGGTGGATATTATGAAAGAGATCTGGTATTCCAAAAACCGGTGGTCGCCTGTGTGGTGGGACGCTGGAAAGCCAAACTGACCCGTTCCTGTGGTCATGCCGGGGCCATCGCCGGATCCGGTGACGATGCCATGGCCAAAGAGAAGTGGTTCATGGAAAAATTTGGCGTCAAGGCGATCTTTACGCCGGAAACACCAGCCTGTTCAGCCAAGGGCGCGGTGGTGACCAATATTTCCCATATTCCCATGGCACTCACCTCCGTCATGATGATGAACGGGATTCGCCCGGATTTTGAACCCCGTGGCAATCTTGCGCCGAAATGTTGGTTTTTCAGCAATCAAGGCATGGTTCTGCCCAAAGAACTCCAACTGCCTGTGGTGGAAGCTCTCAACCCCTATAACGAGCAGATTGCGGCCCTTGCCAAACAGATAGGTGCGATTCCTCCCCGTCAGCCCATGAAGGATGCTTCCGGGGCTTCCCGCATGGATCCTGCGACCCAGGTTTCTCAGCTCCATGGTGTGAGTGTGCTGGATGCATCCACGCATACCATTGAAGAAAATCTGGTCTTGGCATTGATCCGCGAATACCCGGACGCCACTGGCAAGGCCATGGCCAATGTGGTGTTGAATGCCTTTGTCAATCAAAGTGGAACCGTTGGCCTGATGGCTGCGGATGCCGCCCGTGAAGCTGGCAGCAGCCCCAATGTGGTCCTTTCAACCGGTGTGGCCATTCTGGGACCGAATGAAATCAAACCTGCCCGTGACGCAGTACAAACCTTCATTGACCTGTTCGGCCTGTCAGGCATGACGGATCCGACGGATCTCTCTTTTGATATCAAACCGCTGTTGGCCAAAGCTGCGGCAGACAAATCGAAAGATACACTGGTAGGCCCCAAAAGCGGCAAGCGTGGGAAAGCCATGCTGACGGCTCTGGAAAATCGTGGCTGCAAATCGATCTTTCTGGAATTCCTGAAAGCCTTGACCGATGGAACGGATGGCAGTGCCAGAGACAGCACGGTGCTGGCAGCGGTATGTTGTCATCTGGGTTGGCATCCCTTGATGAAACGGCGTTTGTCTGTGACCACAATGCTGGCCATGCCTTGGCATTTCCGCATTTGCAGCACCCTGGTGGGGTGTGTGCCCCCATCCGACAAACAGGACAAGAAAGGGTTCTGTGGTGTGGATAATGGGGATTTGATGGAATCCTGGAGTTTCACGGAGACATCATTCCTGGCCTTGCTGGGTCGTCGTCCCACGGAAGAGGAGTTGTTCAGCTTTTCGATCCTGGTGGGGTTGTTGGTCACCAACGGACCTGGAACCATTTCGGCCCAGGGTCCAAAAGGCGCGGTCAGTGCCGATGGTCCCATGGATCCGGCACGGATTCAGGTCAACAAGGCCTATCTTGGTTTCCTGTCGCATACGGGTTACGCCCATGGCGGCAACGGTTTCGAAGCCATCTCCTTCCTCATGGAGCGTTTCCAGAACACCGGTTTGACGGATCCGGGCAACAAAAATCACGGCTTGGATCTGAAAGCCATTGCTTTGGCTTATGCCAATGAATACAAGGCTTACAAGGCCAAGGCCAAGTTTGCCGGCAGCATGGATTACGCCAAGATTCCCTGTGTGAATCACCCGGTCTTCAAAGGCAAACCAGAGAACTTCGACCCCCGTGAGGTGTTTGTGGACAATCTCTTCAAACAGAGAAAATCCTACAACATCTTCCAGGATTTTTATCACGAATTGGTACACACCTTGTTCAAGACAGGCATCAGTACCAATATCTACTGTGTCAACGTGGATGCGGTCATTGCGATCATCCTGTTGAAAATGTTGTGGAAACCCTATGCGCAAGGCGAGATTTCCGCCGCAGCCATGGAAAGTGCCGCTTTCACCACCTTCCTGTATGGTCGCATGATTGGTTCGGCAGCAGAAATCGATGATCACACCAATCGTGGTCGTGACATGGATACCCGCTCCGCCGCCAGTGTCTGTACTTATGTGGCGTAACAAAAGATGATCTTGTAAACCCAAAAAACCCCGCTTCGGCGGGGTTTTTTGTAGTTGTATTTCCTGAGAGGAGCATAACATGTCCACACTATTTGGTAGAATGGCCTTGCGATTCGGTACTCATCCTGAGAATATTGCCGTTGAGGCACTCCATGATATTCTTTCTTGTGACTCTGCAAAAAAATCATTTCTTGATTTTCTTTCAAGAATGAGCGGCATGGATATGCACAACGTTAAGGAGATTAAAAGAGAAAAAGCTGGAGAACAAGGTGAGCGACCTGATTTAACCTTTTGGGATGAATCTGGTCAAAAATTACATATACTTGAAGCAAAATTTTGGGCTGGTTTGCAAGATACTCAGCCTGTCGGATATTTAAACAGCATGAACGCCAGACCATCTATTCTTGTTTTTTTATCTCCAAAAAATCGTTTTGAACACCTTTGGCATGACCTTGAGAACCGTTGTCTGATGGCAAAATATTATTATTGGAATAATGAACAAAAAAAAGATGGATTTTGGACTGTCTCTCCACGCGAAGGCCAGATCATTGCGCTAACCTCATGGGACATCATTCTCTCCCATATTTCTGAAAATTTATCAGCTAATGAATCCAACGTAAACGCTGATGTTTATCAATTGAAAGGCTTGTGTGAAGTTTATGAAACTCCTGATTTTCTGCCACTTACTCAACATGAACTGGATGACAGATTAATCCCAAGAAGAATATTAAATTATTGCAACTTAGTCTATAAGATCATTTCTCTAGCAACCAAAAAACTTAAATTAAATAAAGGTCAATTAAATGGAACATATGATTACTATGGTGCTTGTGTAAACTCTAAGAAGTTGAATGCTTGGCTTGGCATATCTTACGAGAAGTGGAGAGATTATGGTTTAACGCCAATTTGGCTTCAAGCGTATAATCGTTTTAATGAAAATAATAAACTTATTGCCAACTTGCCGCAATGGAGCAAAGAAACCAGTCAATCTAAAAGATTTTTTGTAAACAAGAATGGTAGCCATTTTATAGCATTAACTTTGCCTCTTGGCTGTTTAGAAGATAAAGTCATAGATAATGTGATTACACAACTTGAAGAAATCCTAAAATATTGCTAAATCTCTCTGATAGGGGCAGCCAAGCTGAAAATACTTTTTTTGGACAAGCACGAACAATTAAAAAAAATTTTCGCATTTTTTATTTTTAAATGGATTTTTATTCTTTGACACATGCAAATAGTATGCTATAAATTTGATATCTTAACACTCTTGACACTCAAGGAGAGAACAATGCCACAATTCAACACACTAACCAACTCGAATTTTGACAGGGAAAGGTTCTTGAAGCTTTTCCAAACCAATGATGGTACGTCGATTACTACGAAGGACATCATGCAGGGATGGGAGTCTGTCAAGGATCTCATCAATGAGGAGTTTGTCAGGATTGCCAAAGAATCCCCGGTGTTTGTTTCTTCCAAAGGTAATGAAGCATGATCTCAGATATCAGCTAGCGTGTCATTCTGGACGAAATGACCCGTTATCCACTCATTCTTCATGATTGGGCAGTCAGTCTTCATTACAGCACCGCAATGATTTTTGAAATGATTACAAAACTCAAAAAATAAAATTTTATATTTTCAAAAATTAAAAAAAATCAAGACCTTGGGGGGCGGTGAACCGCCCCCCAATACCCCCCACCCTTTTTTTTTATCAGTTTTTATCACAAGGAGTGGATGTTGACGGCGGGGAACAACCACCTCCACCTCCACACCCACCACACCCCGACCTGCTGGTTTGTTTGGAACTGAACATCTGTCTGACCCGACGTATCATGTAGAAAACACACCATGCCAGAATGATGAACAAAATCACACGGTCAACAAGATGATCGGTGTTCATGCCATAAAATGTCCTATTCTGACGATGGTAAACGCCAAACTCCAGGCAAACACCAACGAAAAAGCCACCGAGAATCCTGCCCATCTCCACCCTCCCGCCTCCCGACGTATGGCGGCAATGGTGGCCAGACACGGAGTATACAATAACGTAAACACCATGAAAGCAAACGCAACCAAAGGCGACATCGTCGTGGCCAAGACCTGTCTGAGACTGGCCGATTTCGAAGCATTTTCCCGATCCTGCGCATACAAAACTGCATAACTGGCCACCACCACCTCCTTGGCCATGAATCCGGTCAAAATGGCCACCGTATCCCGCCACGTCAGCTCCAACGGGGCAAAAATCGGGGCCACCGTATGGGCAATCCGCCCCAGATAACTGTTGGACAAAGCCTCCTGATCCCGTTGATACTGCTCTTCACCAGAAACCGACGTTTGCTCAATCTGCCCTTTGTGATCCGCACTCCAATCCACGGGTTTGGGAAACTCCTTCATGAACCAAAGCACAATCGAACCCACCAGAATGACCCCGGCGATTTTGTGCAAAAAATCCATGGCATTGTCCAGCATATGATAAAACAATGACCTCAAGGTAGGCAAACGATACGGGGGCAACTCCATGATGAACGTCTCATGACTCCCCATGGGCAAAATCCTGTTCAACAGAATGGATGCCATCATGGCCATGAAAATACTGATCATATACATCAAAAACACCATGGTCCCTGCCATCTCACTGAAAAAAGCCCCGGCAAACAAAATAAATACCGGCAGCCGCGCAGCACACAACATGAATGGATTGACCAGAATGGCAATCAAACGTGATCGATTGCTCTCAATGGTGCGCGTAGCCATCACCGCCGGGACATTACACCCAAACCCGACAACTAAAGGTATTAATGCCTTGCCATGCAAACCAAACATATGCATCAATCGATCCATGAGAAAAGCTGCACGGGTCAGGTAGCCTGTTTCACTGAACATGGCCATAAAGAAAAACAATAAAACGATATTCGGCAAAAAAATGATCGTACCCCCAACTCCCGCGATCACACCATCCACGACCAGATCATGCACCATGCCCGCCGGGATCAAACCCCCCACCTCCTCCTTGATCCAGGCTACCCAGCTTTCGATCCATCCGGTTGGATATTTGCCCAAAGTAAAGGTGGATTGAAACATCACCCACAAAAACCCGACAAATATGGGTATGCCCATGAACTTATGCAACAACAAAAAATCCAACCTGCGGGTCACATCGTAACGATCACTTGAATCCGGCATCTGTTGCACTGCGGCCATGATCATGCCATGCACAATGCCATAACGCGCATCGGCAAACAGCATTTCACACTCCCCGCCGTGTTCTCTGGCCAAGTCATAACGTTCCCGACGGACCATTTCCAGCAGATGAGCATGATCCCCTTCCTTCTGCAACAGGGCATCATCTCCTTCCAGCAGCTTGATGGCCAACCAACGGGTCTCATGTTCACCCATCTTGCCTGGATGCAACTCTATCAACAACTGCTGCACCCGTTCCACCGCCGCAGCCAAATGATCATCATAGGCAATATGTACCGGCTTGACGGTCGGAATCCCGTTTTGGGTCATCGAAAAAAGCGTGGCTCGGAGTACGTCCAACCCCTGCCCGGTCACTCCGTTGACAGGCACAACCGGCCCGCCCAACAATTTGGACAAAACTTCGGTGTCGATACGCAACTGTTTTCGCTCTGCTTCATCAATCATGTTGAGAACGAACAGAGTCGGTCGCCCCCTTTCGATCAATTGACTCGTCAAAAACAATGAACGTTCGAGATTGCCTGCATCCAGGATGTTGATCAGAATCTCCGCCTGATCCGTGTGAATGAAATCCCGTGCCCCACTCTCTTCCGGGGATTGGGTGGTCAGTGCGTAGATACCAGGCAGGTCTGTCAGTTGAAATGTTTTTTGTTGATATTCAAACGGACGCTGCTTCACGGCAACCGTCACCCTGGGATAATTGCCCACCGGGTCTTTTGATCCGCACAAGTGATTAAAAATCGTGGTTTTGCCGCTATTCGGATTGCCAACGAGAGCAACGGTCGTCATCGATGATTGTGCCTCCAACTCGCTCGAACGGATAAAAAAAATGAACACCCAAAGCAGCATGCCCTTTCCTGATGGAAGGCAAAAGCCATCCATCCTGATTTCGGCCTGTCACTTAAGCAGAAACACTCTTACACTCCATGGGTTCCATTGGATCGATCAAGGCTTCGCACCTTACCCACCCATGGGTGCCCCCACCCGGAGTGAAAAACCCTCCGCTTTGTCAAAGGTTCGAAACCAATACATTTTTGGCGTCATCGTTGCGAATCGACAGGCGATATCCCAGGATGGCATAAATTCTGGGATCTCCCATGGGAGCTTTGGTTTCCAGGACAATCTCCTTGCCCTTTACCAGTCCAAGTGCCATCAGGCGTCGTTTGCTGATGGCGTCACCAAGCAATCCTTCAATTTTGGCTGCGTGACCAACTGGCAAATCAATCAGCCGACAGGGTTGGTTGGGGATGTCTACGGCATTTGTGCTGGGGGTTTGCATGATCTGTTCCGTATCCTTGAGCATTCTTCATTAAAACAAACAAAACAATTGATTCTTAATAGAAATCAATCTCAATGTCAAGTTTTTTTGCCGATTGCGCACCATGATTACAACAAAAATCAGATCCATGTAACAAACACCACACTGACTCTTTTTTCAACCATGCAACCCTAAAAGACCGAATCAGGCAGGACAACAAACACCCTCCCCTGGAGTGACGTGACCCATGCCATTCAATATAATTTAAATTATATTTTTGACATTTTTTACTCTTTGCCTTTGTTGGTTTGATTCATATTTTTTTGTTTAATTTTATCAACATACTCAATCTAGACTCATGAACAAAAAAAATTTACGAAACTCTGTGTTATAAAATTTTACTGGACTTTCTCTCTCGATCAGATATGATTTTTATCAAAGCGAATCGACAGGCAAAAAGAAACAACTTATATAAAAATCCAATCGTTAACCATGGCCAGCAATAAAATGTATTCAAGTAAAAAATGGCGCACAAAATGGTTGTTTCAAGCCATTTTGCGGCGGTTGTTTTTTTGACGGATTCGCATTATGGAGGATGCGGCCACCCGTTTTGAACAGGCCGCCACTTTGACCTTGACTCTGCTGGAGACAAGCCAGACAGAATATCAGGCAGAGTGGAACAGTTTGTGGAAACATTGGAGAACAAATTTATGTACGTTTATTCATACCGCGCCAGAAAATGCGCACATAATATCATCAAACATCCCATCACCCATGAAACAGCATCTCAAACGACTTTTTCAGCAACTCTATCTGACGCCTCTGCGCAAACTGATCAAACAATTTTCCGACACCCATCTTCCGGCCAGCCGACTTCTGGAAGTGTTGGGACTGCCAACAGAGCTGCCACAGAGCCTCTTGAATCAACTATTGATTAAAAAAAATGATATCGAATCAGCATTGTCACATCTTGGAGAACAAACACAATCAGAATGGCTGAATGATGTTATCAAAGTTTCACAACAACAACGCCCCATCTCCTGGTTGGAGTACCGCCTGCAATCCAGGAGTGAATACTGGCGCGAAACCGGACAACAGCTTTTACTGGATGGCAGAATGGCTTATTTTCGCACGATTCTGCATCTCATGGGGCAACGGGATGGCCGAGCCTATTTTCTGTATGCCGGGTCGATTGGCCCAACAACCCGCCCTTTTTGCGCGGTGCGCACAGGTCGGGTCTTTGACCTGGGTGAGGTGATGGCCTGGGACAAAATGGTCTGGGTCGGACAAATACCCGGTGCCGGAGTCATGGAACGGTGTGGCGGTTCAAACTGCCGACATCTTCTGCTGCCCGTGCAAAGCAACGACATTTCACAGGAGCGATTCAGCAGCCGCATTCTCAAGCCTGCCCCGCCCACCATCAGAACCCGTCGTGACACTCCAGCCATCGAAGTCAAAAAATATTGGAATTCCAATACCTTGGCTGGACAATGGCATGACGCGGCTTTTGGCCGCTCCCTGGAGTATTTGCGTCGTGCCGTGGGACTCGCCGGTGAACCAACAGGAGGCATCCACAACAGCCCTGGCGAACGTCGGATGATGTTCATCCTGGAAAACGGAGTGCCTCGTATTGAAATGGGACAGATCCGATATCAAACAGGAATGCTGCGCCTGGAAAAACTGGTCTGGCGGCACGAGTTCGGTCATTACATGGATTATATGATCAACGGCTTTCGTAATGGTCCATTTAGTTTTCGGGATCCGGAACTGCGACGGGCACGACTTATGGATAGTCGCGTGATTACCATGCGTGCTGGTTTGACAGGTTCAGCGGCCTATCGTTTGCGGACCAGAATCAGGACCAGCCAGGTATTGCATGCATTGATGCAACAACGCGATGCTCTGAACAAAGACGAACGTTTGAAATGGTTCGATGGGGAATTCAGGTCATTCGGGCTGACATTGGAACAAGTGGAAAGTGCTTTGCGGGTGGATACGGTTTATCGTGGCTTCCAGGCAGAGCAACATCGTTTGGTGGTGCTGTTGACTGCGTTGCGCCGCCAGGATGCCCTGTTGTTTGGGGAGCATGTGTTGGAATGGCGTCGCAAGCGTCATCAGGAACTTGGGATGTCTGTAACAGTGGCAGATTTTTTCGGATCCATGACCGGGAGTGTCGTGGGACACGGTCATACACTGGCCTATTACCGGGAACATCCAAGCCGATATGCAAGCGAATCCTTTGCCAATGGAGTGGCCTTGCTTGGGGATGGCAATCTGTTTTGGACCCGTGTGTTGCAAATTCTGTCACCACGTTTCACAATGCGCATGATTGATATCATGAAAAACTTCTCTTTTTTTTCTGATATCCAAACATGATTTCAACTGCTTGCAGATGCCAGAGGCGTCACCCTTTCCCACTCTGTGAGATATTCCAGCAAATGAGGTTTTTTTTCCGCCTCTTTGATGATCATCTCACGGACCAGTTTTTGTTCCTGTTCATACTCCAGGGTGGTGAAATGTCCGGCAAAATGAGCCATGCGCAGCCATACTAGATAAGTCGTCATGGCGTCACGTTCGTTGTAAGAAACAATCTCTTCAATACGACCATCCAACCACATTTGTGGCACTTCATGACCTGCAACATCCATTTTGCCTGGAATACCTGACAGAATGGCCAATTCATGGAGTGATGGCGAACCTTGACCCCAACCTGGAGTGGCATACTCTTTCAAATCAATGTGCCAATCGCCACCACGGGCAAAATAGTCCACGCCTTCCCAGGGTTTGGCCGGACGATGGGCGAATTTCGGGGCGCGCAACCCTAAACAAATCCCGCGTTGAGTCAAAATGCGCAGGTCAGCAGCCAATGAATTAAACCCCACCAATTGCGGTTGACGATCTCCCAGGGCCGTCAGAAATCGACTGATGAGATCTGATTCGCTCTTCTCCACTTTGGGGTCACGTGGCAATGAAAGCAAGGTCAGGGTCACGCGCCCATCAGGCAGGAGATGACGCTGTACTGCGGCTATCGAAACCATTCGACATTGAATGGTTTTGAGATACGGTTGAGGATCTTCTTCCTTGGCTCCGCCACGCTTCCACATTTCCTGCATGACTTCCGCGTCTGAGAGGGTTTCTGCCAAGTTATACAGCAAACGTCCGGCATGCGGATTTGGGATCCATTCAGCATCGAATGCCCATACCAATTTATTGACCGATTTGAACATTATTTTTACCAGTATAATGAATTGTTTACATGATTTGGAGCCTGCCACGCAAACCGGGGCAAACGATTGGGGAGGGGGCCAGGGGGCATCATTCCCCCTGGTGAGGGTCAGGGGCAAAGCACCCATTCATAGTCTTCACCAAACGGTCCCGGCTTGAATGGATGGCCTTATTTTGCATCAAAAGGATGCTTCAACACATCTTTGATATTCGTGGCTGACAACGGATTGCCTCCAACCTCTGACCTGGGACCAGGCAAATTTTCCAAAGGCTGCTGCAACAAAAACAAAATCTGCCGTGTGGCCAGCTCGGTCATCAATTCCAAAGGCTGACCAGATTCAGGCGGGGCGGATTGTCCCATGGTATAAGCCCCGGCCACGGCCCCAACAGACCCAAGAGGAGATTGGGTGAACGCGCCCGTAGCCACCAATGTTGCCCCCATGACCGTGGCCCTCTCCAAGCCATCACTCTTGCGATTGGGTACTGATTCCACCCGGATCCTCAAGGTACGCAGCAAACGACCCTTGGTCAACAGATAAACATCCCAGTCCACCAGTCCATTGCTGGTTGGTGAACTGTTGCGCATATCCCGTGGCGCAATCCATAACACCCAGGGCCAGCCGGAATTCTGGCTCATGGCCAACGCACCCTCCAGGTGATAGGCCGGGGTCCATTCCGGCATCAATTGCCCAGCCAATTGGCCAGACATCAGCTGACGGAAAATCGCCCGGCTCATGTCAACCCATACTTCCGGCTGGCCTGCGACCTGACGCGCTATGGGCAAAAAATGCAATTCATTCATGGTGGTCAAATCCACCCCTTCATCACCGATGGCGTCCCAACATACCGTGACCCCTTGAAACGGTGTTTCACACGCCTTGCGGTGCATGGCAGCCTCGGCCTGCCAAGGCGTACATAGCAATCCGATAACCAGGCAACACACACGCCAGTTTTTCATAAGTATTGATTATCCTTTGCCAATTTTATTGCCATGGTTGAACCGACCGGACTCGATCTTCTGTTCTTCACCCTCACCCCTCCACCCTTTTTTTTAATGAATGGGCGGAAAGAAGATCTTACGGTGCATTGATTGGCAAATCAAAAGCAAGGATCGCGCCAGAATTTATCCCTTGGATGTCAACTGAAAGACACCATCCCAATCCGCTGGTGGCGGGTGTGACAGATACTCCTGACACCGCTCCAGATAAGTCAGAGAAGGCCCATCATCTGCAATAATGTTCAACGCGGCTTGAAAACGGTTGATGGCCGCCTGATAATCCCGTTGCTTGTACAAGGCCAGTCCATCCATGTAACAACGACGCATCTCCTGTTGTTTCGGGGTGATTTTCCCCTTGTGTCCCATGAGTTGATAAATGGGCACCGGCTCCTTTTTGCCCACCACCCGGATCGTATCCAACTCCCTGGCCTCAATGAACTCTTTGGCCTGCTCATAGGTGGAACCGGAAATCATGGTGCCTGATGAATAAAACTTGTTGGCTCCCTCCAACCTGGCAGCCAGATTGACCGCATCCCCCATGATGGTGTAATCCATCCGCTGTTTGGAACCCATATTGCCCACCACCATCGGCCCGGAATTCAAACCCATCCGTACCGTCATTTTGGGTCCACCTTCTGCAAGCAAACGTTCCCGCATCAGTTCCATATGAGACGCCATGTCAGCAGCAGCCCAGCAGGCCAACTTGGCGTGATCTGGCTGATCCAACGGCGCACCCCAAAAAGCAATAATGGCATCCCCTTCAAACTTGTCCACCGTGCCATCGTATTTGGCAATGATCTCACACATGGCTGTCAAATACAGGTTGAGCAGTTGCACCAGTTCACTTGGCGTCAATTTTTCCGAGATGGTCGAAAAACCCGCCACATCGGAAAAAAAGGCAGTCATTTCCCGTTGTTCTCCGCCCAGAGTCAATTTGCTGGGATCCTTGACCAGAATGTCCACCACATGGGGAGAAAGATATTGTCCAAAAGCCCCCTTGATCATCTTTTTCTGGTTCATTTCCAACAAATAGTACCGCATGGTAATGGCCATCAAACCCAGAATTCCAGCAATCAGGGGATAGGTCATGGAAAAAACCACTCCAAAATGAATGTATACCAGAATCTCTCCCGTGACCAAAAATGCCAGAAACAGCAGTGACGCCAAAGTACGCCTGGCTGGATGCTGAATGGTTCCCAATGCCAAAATGCCAACCATGCAAAACAGCAGCACAGTGATTTCCCATGGCGTTGACACAGGCCGCAATGGAGCACCCTTCATGAGGGTGTTGATCGTGTCAGCAATGATCTCCACTCCATAAACCATGCCCACCGGGGTATCAAACCAGTCGTGGGAAACCTCCGAAGTATCGCCTAGCAGAACCAACTTGTCCTTGACCCACATCCGCAATTCGTTCACCTCATCCGGATCCAGTTGATCCAGATGCAAAAACTCCAAGGCAGACAACCCGGTCTGACTCAAAAATTTGATTCCCGAAGGCAACGGGGGAAAATCAATGTAAATGTTCTGATTTTGATCCAATGGGATCTGCAAGCGGTCTCCCAGATAGAGACGATTGTTTTCCAATCTGGGTTCCACCCCCCAGTACATGGCCAGTGCCATCACGGCATAAGGCCAGCCCCGTTCCTGTTTGGCAATCTCTGGATAGATCCTCAAGCGGGAAAGACTGGTGATGATGGCACTTGGCGAACTGATATTGGTATATCCATCCTTGGTCACCTGGGCCAGCTTGGGGGTGGCACGATTCAATCGAACAAACTGCTTGTTCTTGAAATCAGCCTGGGCCACCAGAAGAACCGGACTGGCCTGCTGAAGCAATGCGGCTGTGGGTTCGTCTTCCTGGTAGGAACTGGGAAAATCCATGAAAACGTCCAAAGCCACCACCTTGGCACCAAGTGTCTTCAGATTCGCAGCAATCTGCCCCAGGTCTGTGCGACGCAACGGAAAACTGCCGTATTGTTTGAAAAATGTCTCATCCGTGTTGACCAGAAGAATGTCCTTGGAAAATTCCGTTTTTTCCGGGCTGGCCAGGGTCATGCGTAATATTTGACGAAACGAAATGGTTTGCTCTTCCAACAAGGCGAACACCTCATGATATTCTGCGGGAATCATGAGCAAAAACAATAACACTGTCGCCATAATGTCATTGCGAATCAAGAATTTACCCAGTTTGTTCATGGAACCTTCCCAAAAAAAAAGAACATGACGCCCTTCGGCAAAAAAAGATAAAAACAAAACCCTGGGGGATGAATCCCCCAGACCCCCTCTTTTTTTTTATTAATTAAAAAATAAAAGAATAAATAAAAAAAATAAAAAAATTAAAAAAAAAGGGTGGGGGGTTTGGGGGGCGGTTCACCGC
>JAMOBH010000298.1:0-7137 GCA_039908085.1 Magnetococcus sp. YQC-5 | reverse complement strand
ATGACGGGCAACGGCATCGAAGGTGATGGCGCGCAATTCCCGAACATTGCCAGGAAACTCATAGGCGTTGAGGAGATGAAAGAGTTCTGGGGGCGGAATGGGAGCAGGCTTGCCCAGGGAGGTGGCGGCTTCTGTCAGGAATTGAGTGGTCAAGATGGGAATGTCTTCCTTGCGTTCTCTGAGCGGGGGAATGCGAACCTGATGGGATGAAAGACGAAAATAGAGATCCGAACGGAACGTTTTTTCCGCCATCATGACTTTGAGGTCGCGGTTGGTGGCGCAGATGATGCGGGCATCGGTTTTCATGTAACCGTCCGCTCCCAATGGGTAGTATTTGCGTTCTTGCAGCAGGCGCAGGAGTTTGACTTGCGAGGATTCCTTGAGGTCGCCGATTTCATCCAGGAACAAAGATCCCCCGGCAGCCATGGCGATCATGCCTTCGCGGTTGTCGTTGGCCCCGGTAAAAGCCCCTTTGCGGTGGCCAAAGAGGGTGTCGGAAAACATGTTGTCGTCCAGGCCAGCCACGTTCAAGGCGATCAAAGGTCCATGGCGATGACTCACCTGGTGAATGGCCTGAGCGAGAAGTTCTTTGCCAACACCGGTTTCGCCAATGATCAGAACCGGCTCGGACGATGGGGCAATGGCTTCGACATATTGGAAGACCGCTCGCATCTTGCGACTTTTGGTGAGGATGGGAGCAAAGGCATCCGCATGTTGCAACGAGTCTTCCAACAGGTAGTGCTTCAGGGTGCCCACTTCCTGGCGTAACGACCCTACCTCCATGGCGCGCTTGACACAGGAGATGAAACGGTTGTTTTCTGTTGGTTTGATCAGATAATCGAAAGCACCGTCTTTCATGCACTGGACGGCAATATTGATCTCCTGGTTGGCGGTCATGACGATGACCGGAATTTCCGGAAAACGATCCTTGATGATTGGAAGCAATGCCGTGCCAGACATATGGGGCATGACCAGATCCAGCACCACGACTGCGGCACCGTGTGCTTCCAGAAGATCCATGAGCTGGCGGCCATCATTCAGGGTGATGATTGGAGAGATGTCGGATGTTTTCAGCAGGATTTTGGAGCTGAACAGGACGGTATCTTCGTCATCCACCAAAATGATGGGGGCATTTTTTTTTAATTGGGTGGACATGTGAGGTCTCCATGAGGGAGTTCTGTGGCACTGGGCAGATGGATGGTCACTGTGGTGCCGCAATCGGGTTTGGAAGTGAACAGTAATTCGCCAGAATGATTTTCGATGATGGTTTTGGTGATGGAGAGACCCAGTCCCATGCCGCCAGATGAGGTTTTGGTGGTAAAGAAGGGATTGGTCAATTTGTTCATATGTTCTGGAACAATGCCGCATCCCTGGTCCTGGAATGTGATGACGACCTGGGAGGTGGTTGGATCCTTGGCCGTGGTGATGCGTACCCCTTCGGACCGGTTGCGCAGGGATTGCAGCGCGTTTTGGAGGATGTTGATAAATGCCTGTTCCAACTGTTGGGCATTTCCTTTGACCAGCAGTGGATGCGTGAGAGCAGGGGTCAGGTGACAATGATCCGTGGTTTGGCGAATTTGATTCGCCAAAATCATGAGTGAGGAGTGGAGGGGATCCAGGATGTTGACCGTCTGGGTCATGACATCATGGTCCTGGCGAGCCATATGTTTCAGACTGCCAATGATGGTTTTGATTCTTTGGGAACTCATGCGGATGCCGTCCAGCAGTTGCGGGATGACCTCCATGGCCTCTGTCAGTGCCATGCCACCCAGATAAAAGGGGCCAGAGTTTGCGTGGGCGTTTTGGAGGATGGGGAGGGCTTCTTCCCAGATGGCGGAAAGAATGGGGACATTGAACTGGATGGCGTTGTTGGGGTTGTTGATTTCATGGGCCACACTGGCCGACAACACCCCCAGGGAGGCCAATCGGGCATTGCGCAGGTTTTGCGCCTGGAGGGTATGTTTTTCCGTGATGTCCTGGCAAACAGCCAGCACCTCGGTGACTTTGCCTTCGTGGAAAATGGGGGCGAGACGGGCTTCCCACCACGTGGAATCCCCATCTGTGAATGGGTATTCCACGGCCTGTCCGGTCTGGAAGACAAGGGCGAGGTGTTCTTGAAAATGGGGGATCATGCTGTTCGAGATCAGCTTCTGGAGATGCTTTGACCCGTTGCGGTTGCAAAATTGGAGGGTGCCGTTTTTATCTAAAGTCATTAAACAATCTGGAGAATGATGAAAAAGTGTTAAAAGTTTTTCCTCAGTGAGTTGTTTGGCTTTTTGCGCGCGTCGGCGTTCTTCAGCCTCACGGAACTTGAGTATGCCAAAGGCGAGGTTGTTGGCCAGATTGGCCATGAGTTGAATTTCATTTGGGTTGAAGGCATCAGGTGAACTACTGTAGATGTTGAGGGTTCCCAAGGGCAACAGGTCGCCATTTGGCAAAGGGAGAGCCATGGAGGAGACAAAGCCGTGTCGGGTGGCTTCCTGACGCCACGGGGTGAAGTTGGGATCGGTTTGAATCACGCGAGAGATGGCGGGTTGGCGGGTGCGGAAGGCCGTGCCAGTGGGACCACGCCCTGTTGGGGTGTCGTCCCAAGTGATGTTCAGTTTTTCCAGGTAGCCATCATCGAATCCGTATTGGGCGACTGGAATGATGCGCTGGTGTTCATCAGAGGTGGCATATCCCACCCAGACCATGCGGTATCCCCCTTCCTGGACAATGAGTTGGCAGATGCGAGCCAACAGTTCCTGTTCTGAGGTGGCTTTGATCATGGCCTCGTTGCCATGACTCAAGGTCAGCAGGATTTTGTGGGCGTGTTGGACGGCCTGTTCTGCTGCTTTGCGCGCGGAGATGTCGCGGGCAAAGTGGCAATGGATCACCTGGCCATCTATTTCCAGGAGTGTGCTGTCAACTTCCAAGGGGACCATGCGTCCACTTTTGGTCTGGATGATGGTTTCCATGTGGCTTTTTTTGGTTAGTTTCAGGTCATTCCAGTGGTCGGTCCATTGTTGCAAGGTGAGATTCGGGTTGATGTCGTTTACGGTCATGGAGAGGAGTTCGGCCTGGGAATACTCCACGGTGAGAGACATGGCCTCATTGACGTAGATGAAGTTGCCATCGGGTCCGATCCAGCAGACCATTTCAGCGGCTTGATCCACGCTGAACTGGGTTCGTTTAAGTAATTGTTCGGTTTGTTTATGGCTTTCCAGTGTGGATGCGAATGAGGTCAGGGCACGATTTAAGAAGTGGGTGAGCAGGCCTAATTCATTGTGTTCATGAGTGGGCGGGACTGTGAGGGGGTGGCGATTGGGTGCGGTTGGATCCAGTTGGGCGAGTTGGTCACCAAGCATCAGCAGGGGGCGGGTGAGAAGATGGTAAAAGGTGCTGGTCAGAACGGTGGCCAGGAGAATGGCTGCCAGTAGGTTGCTCAGGAGGGTGAAGCCTGCACGCATCATGAAATCTTTGGCACTGATGTAGGCGTCCACGGAGATGGAGAGGCTGCCTGCCGGATGGTTGTTGAAACGCAGAGGGGTGGAGATCTCTCCGGCTTGGGCCAAGAGGATGGATCCCAGCCATTTCGAGAGTCCTGTGGTCGGATAGGGGCGTGTTTTTTGCAGAAACAAAGCACCCGTTGTGGTATGGAGATTGGCTTGATAGATGGCTTGGCAGTTGAAGAGTCCTGTCAGCATTTTGTCGGCCTGGATGGCATCTTGTTGATGGATCGCTTGTCCGGCGGTTTCCTGGACCACTTTTAGAACCTGGGCAATGGTGGTACGGATGCGATGACGTTCTTTGAAAAGATCCAGTGTCACCTGTCCCATTCCCAGGAGCAGTCCCACGCCGAGGCCCAACAGCACGGCGGTGCGGGCTTGTCGGTAGGAGAGTCGGTGGCGGAAGGGGATGCGAACGGGTGGCAGTGAGTGGTTATGAATCATATTTTTAAGCTATATTTTAAAATATATTGTTAATGGTTGCTGCATGTGTCACGATGATTGCTTCTGAGTAAGTATTTGTCAATAGTATAGTCGATTCACAAAAAATTGGATTGGCGTGTTGCCTGAATGCTGCGATTTTTTCGACGAACTGTTATTAAAAGTGTTTTATTGTCACTATGACAACTAAAACTTCAACCCTTCTGAGGAGTCGTTGTTTCAATTGAAGATGATTACAAGGAAACAAAAGCGAGGAAGTCATCTGGGAAAGTTCATTTTTTTAGAGGCTGTTGAACTGAGCGGCTTTGTCGCAGCTTGGCACCCCCAGTAATCCGCAGGTATCCATCTCACATTTGGGCTATCCTCTGTCATTTGGCAGGCATGGTGTCGGCCATTCATTACTTTCGCAAGATGAGAGTTTCATGAATACCTTGCGTCAACGCATGATCAACGTTCATGGACGGTGGCACTCCATCAGGAAAGAAACTGGGGCTGGGTGAGATCCCGGCTTTTTGCTGCCTGATGCCATGGGCTTGGGATCAACTCGACGGCCAAAAATGGCAAGCCTGGGTATCAACCCTGGTGGGCCACGTCTCTGACGATCACACTTCAAAGCCTGACATCGCCAATGAGTTCACTGAGTAATTGACTGGAACCAGGAATCATGTCGAGGATGGGGTGATGGATGTGGGTTCCAAAATGAGCATTCCACCCCTTCAAACGGAGAGAATTCATCTCCATTCACACCCTGCGAATGCAAAGTCACACCCCAAACAAAAACAGCCAGCTTAATCAAGTGGCTGTAAGTGTTTGATTGGAGCCGCTTCTCGGAATCGAACCGAGGATCTGCTCATTACGAGTTTGTTGTTCTGGCTGTTCTGTCCTGCTTATCCAGGTTGGAGACGAGCAATCAAAAGCGCGAATTGCTCTTGATATGGATATCCACTGGACAACAAAAACCGCACGCGCCGCGTATTGCGCAGTATGACTGCTTCAATTTTTAAAAATTTTAATCTTATTGTATCGCATTGAGCATTCGCCAATGCGGTTCCTTTCAATCCGATCCGGCGGATCGCTTCCAGAAGCATATAGGCCAAGGTGGACATAAAGAGTCGAACTTGATTTGGCCACCAATCATGACAACTGGTTCGATCAGCAAATAAATATAATTACTGCTCTTTTATGCGATTTTCCATCTCGCCTCTGGCACAGTGGGTATTCAGTACCCACCCCCGGCGGGAAACAAGACCTGTTCACCATCGACGAACAAGCCCTATACCGTCGTTTTAACCGACGAAAAAGGGGTAGATCTGATCTATACCCCTGGAGGAAAGCAAGTGCATCCACACTGCTATGAATGTTTTTATGCATTGGAATGATCATTCTCTCCCGCATTTTCACGCCAAATATGGCAACTCTGAAGTGATGATCGGTTTGGATGGTCAGGTGTTGGAGGGATTTTTACCACGTCGTGCATTGGCATTGGTTATGGAGTGGTGATCCCTGAACCAAAGAGAGCTGCAAGAGAATTGGGAGCGTGTGCGTCTTCGTCAACCGTTGGAGAATATTGACCCCCTGGAGTGATCATCATGTTACATATCACCGATGTGAAATATTTGGGCGATTACCGGCTGTGGTTGGCGTTTGACAACGGGGCCTCTGGCGAGGTGGAGCTTGAACAGGAACTGTGGGGAAATATGTTTGCCCCATTGTTGGACAAAGCCGCTTTTGCATCGGTTCATGTAAATCGGGAGTTGGGCACCATCGCATGGGCCAACGGCGCGGACCTTGCGCCTGAATTTCTCCTGGATCAATTATGACGCTGTGGAGCGGGTAGAATGGTATACCCGTCGCTGGGGAATTGAGGTTTTTCATCGTATCCTCAAGAGTGGCTGCTGTATTGAAGATCGCCACTTGGGAACTGACGACCGCCTGGAAGCATGCTTGGCGATCGATATGGTTGTGGCTTGGCGAATTCATCACTTGACATATCTGGGGCGAGCACCCCCAGATGTCCCCTGCACCCTTGCCTTTGATGACACGGAATGGAAGGCAGTCCTCGTTTTCAAGACGGGAAAGCCCATCCCTGAGCAGCCACCAACCTTGAGTGAAATGATATTATTTATTGCTCAACTTGGCGGTTTTCTCGGTCATCAGAACTCGCCACCCTCACGCGCATGGATGCCCCCCCCCTGCGAGTTTTCCCCAAATTGGGGGATCAACGCGACGGTGGAGCGGATGAGGGGGCGGCGGACGGTGTGGATACAGGGGCAGTCAAGCGCATCCACACAGCCATGCATGTTATCTCGCTGGGGGAACGGCTGGTGCCGGTAATGGCGGAGCAGATGATGGCGCAGCGGGCAATGTGGATACAGGGGCAGGCAAACGCATCTCTTGGGCGTGCGGTGCCGGTGGAACGTATTGAACCGGAATTGGCCAAAGACGTAAGAGGCCGAATGCAGCAAGAAACATGGCACCCAGCTTGATCACCATGCGTAGTTCAAGTTCTTTGAGATCCCGTTTGAGTTCGGTCTTGGTGGCTTCAATCTTGATATCCAGTTCCTTAAACTTGGCATCAATCTTGGTATCCATCTCTTGCTTGGTAGCCAGACCATCCAGACGGCTTTTCACCCTTTCTTCGTTTCGATCTGCCAGGGCGTCAAATTTCTCTTCCGCCTGCTTGTCGCGTTTCGTCGCAAGATCATCCACACGAGCGTCAATTTGTCTCACAACCGTGGTCAACGCTTTTGCCTGGGCTTCGGCATGGGCGGGCGGAATACCAGCATTTTCCAGCTCTCTCACAAAGGCCAGTGTATCAAATGGTACGGCATAGCTCATGGTTCATCTCCTGGTGGAGTTAGCATCTCCATATACTCTACCCGAAATCATCCACGATCGTCCAATAAATTCGCTTGCATTCAATTTAATCCCTTGACGGGTAGGATCATAGTGATTCATGTTGCAGGAACGGGGCCTCAAACCTCGCATCAACAAGCGGACACCGCACCCGACAGACCAAGCGGTTTTTTCGTGTCTTGAATTCCGGCATGCTTTCTGCATGTCTGAAACATGGCTGGGTGTGGGTGAATACAATACGCGCAAGCGGAATTAGCCCGCCTTCTTGTTGAGGTTTGAGCCACCCGGCTTTTATTCACTCCACCTCAAAGGAGCAACAAGCCATGACCACCCGCCCCCCCCCATATTCACC
>JAMOBH010000297.1:0-7170 GCA_039908085.1 Magnetococcus sp. YQC-5 | reverse complement strand
TCAAGAAGCCGAGCAATTAATAAATTCTGGTCCATAGGGAACCTTGAACCACGATTTGGATTTCTCTGTCAAGGCTTTGTTTGCAGATGACCTACCTGGGCAGTTACAACACAACTTGGTTCGATTCATTGACGGTGAGGGTAGTGATGCGTCTCCCCACAGTGGATGCCATCTCTGCCAGAGTCCCATCAGCCAACAAAAATTTTTGGCCAGGAGGGAAGCAACCACCAATCACGTTCTGGCCAATGGCCGCTGTCTCCGAACCCGATACGGGCTTGACGATGATCCTGTTGGGAAAGCGCAGCTCGGACTCGATGTTCCTGTCAAACGGGAAGTGCCTCTGGAAGTAAGGAGAACGCTCGATCATCGCCCGGAAACGTTGATAATCGACCCCCTTGGCCAACTCTCTGGTGATGGACTGGAAGATTATCGTGATCTCGGAGGATCGGGCAAGATCGAACTCCCCGTGGGGGTCGCGCATGCAAGAGAGTTGATATAGAGAATAGGCAGTCACCCAGAGAGCAGCTGAAGTTTTTCCAGTCCCGATGCCACCTGTGAGAACGCACTCGACGTACTTGCCACTGCCCAGTTCATCCAGCACCTCCATAATGGCCGGATATACCTCACCAGCATTACCGAGAAAATTGGGGTCTTCGATGAACTGACGAATGCTCACCGGGGGATGCAACCACTTGGTCGCCCCAGCCAACCCACCTGTTAAGCCACCAGCCAACCCAGAACCACCGAGCAGACGGAGTGCCTGCTCGATGAGTTCTGGCGGGTGGTCATGGCGTTGTGAGAAGGCGAGCAACCGTTCCCGCAGAGCCTCCCTCGAAGTTAATTGCGTGTCCATGACTCCCCCGAGCAGGCCCGTTTAAGCCGCCTGATCCAAAATGATGCCACGTTCTGCCGCCACATCTTCAAAGCTCTTGCCGCCGGAGCCTTCCAGGTACACAATCTTGCCCGTGGCCTGGGCGAATCGCCGTACCGCCACGTCCACATAGACCGGGCTGATCTCCATGGCATACACCCGACGACCGACCATCTCCCCCGCCATGATCTGACTGCCACTGCCGGAGAATGGCTCGTAGCACAAACCACCCTTGGGTACGTGCTGGCGCATGGGGATGGCAAAACACTCCAGTGGTTTCGGCGTCGGGTGATCTGGACGTGCATCACCAGCCAGCCCTGGGATGTCCCAAACGGTATAAGCTGGTTCAGCGTTTTCCAGCTTCTCCGGCCTGTTGCCTTTGATCCAACCATAAAAGCAGGGTTCGTGCTTCCAAAGATAGTGGGTGCGGGTTAGAACTGGGGAGTTTTTGTTCCAGATGATTTGCTGGTGGACGAACGCCCCCATCTTCTCCCACACCGCCTCCAGCATCGCCTGACGACGCGAGGCGTGCCAGCAGTACCACGCTGCGTGGTCGCTAATTGCATGATCGATGGCCGCTCGGATGAATCCTTCGTACAGTTCTGGCCCCTGGCTGGCATCATCCCATGTAATGCCATACGTATCCGACCAATCTTTGTTGCCATCCTTCCATCCCTTGACCGGTTTGCCTGCCACAGCCGCTTTGGCCTTCGCCAGTTTCTTCTTGGAGGTCTGGTTCGGGGGGTGGTTGGTGCCATCATAATCGACCAGATAGGGGGGATCTGTCGCAAACAGAATCGCCCGTTCACCTTTCATGAGCCGCTGCACATCCTTTTCCTCGGTGCTGCTACCGCAGAGCAGGCGGTGTTCGCCCAACACCCAAAGATCGCCAGGGCGGGAGACTGGATTCTTTGGCGGCTCTGGAATAAAATCCACATCGCTGATGGAGGAGGTCTCTTCATTCGTCCAGGCCAGCGTTTTCAACCAGTCATCGTCCACGCCGGGGATCTCAAGTGGATTGTCGATGCTGTCGAACAGTGCCTTCAAGGCATCGTTATCCCATTCAGACAACTCTGCAACCCGGTTGTCGGCGATGGCGTACCCGGTGGCGGTCTCGTGATCGTCCTCCACCCGTACCACAGCAATATGGCTCCAGCCCAATTTTCTTGCAGCCCGCAGAGTGCCATTACCGGCCTCGATGAAGCCTGTCTTGGCGTTCAGAACAATCGCTTTTCTTTGGCCATACAACCGCAGGGATTCGGCTACTTGCTGTGTGCTTGCATCTGTGTGGTTACGGGCATTTTTTGGATCTTCCTGTACGGAACCCACCGGCACCTTTAGGGGGAGCAGGTCCGGGATGATAACGTGCTTTTCATTTTGCTCTTGAATTTCGGTTTCTTCAAGCTCAACGACTTCGTTCACGGTTCTTCCTCCTTTACAATGATTATGCATCGGGTGGCAGAGTACCTGGGGGAGAACTGCCTTCCACCTGGAAGACCTCTCCCAGCAGTTGCCTCGCCACATCGATGACTTTTTGATGTTGATCTTCCAGGAGGGGTACTGGGTCTCCCTCGATGGGGGTTACGTTGATCATGCCCCTGCCAACACCACCCGTAGCCAGGAGGATGCATTTCATCCGCTCTGCTTCGACCCGGATTACATCCCGCCGGGCAATGGATCTCTCCAACGAGGTTTCAGCCTTATCCATGTCCTTAAGTGCAGAGGCCCGCACCTCTTCAAACACCCCCAGGGATTCCGCTACCAGGGCAAGGGCATCGCTTCCTTGCAGTTCTTTGGCGATGTAGTTGCGGATTGCACCCATATCTTTGAATATGATCTCACGGTCAACCCCCAGCATTGAGGCCATCTGCGCAGAGGTGAGGCCACGAGCCATCAGCTTGCGGACCTTCACCCTGCGTGTCTCTATTGATTCCGTTCGAGCGTTATAGAGCATCTGGAGTCCTGGCCCAAGGTCTACCACGGCGTGTACTCCCGCATGAGCTTCGTCTTTCCGTTGGAAGGTACTCATGCGACCATACCCCGCAGGCACAGGTCGAATGCCCGCTGACCCAAGGCAACCAGGAACGCCGCACCAGCCCGCTTATTATCTGGATCGTTCCACCAAGTATTGATGCCGCAGGGGTTGGGCACCCACGCCATAGATGCTCCGGTTGATTGAACCCATTCAAACGGAGCGACGTGGTCGATCCCAAAGGCAGATGCTGTCTTTTTGCCCACCAATACCACTGTCCGCCCCGCGATGATCCTGCCAATTCGCGCAACGCCCTCCCTCACCAGTCGAGCTGGGAAATTGTCACCGCCCAGGTTTCGTCCAGGATGTAACGGGATTAGGTAAAGACGCTCGAATGCGATAGAGAAGCTGTCAACATCCATCTCCATCATGCGCAATAGGGATGCAGCCGTGCCGCGTTTGCTCCGACCTGGCAACAACGGGTTGGTTGGGTCACTGTCACGGCTTGGAGCGGATCCCAGGAGGATAATTCTGCCAGATTGAGTTTCAGTCATCGTTTTTCCCTCCTTTTGTTGCCTCGGAAACCTATCCAAGTATTGAAATCCTACCGACATCTTTCGATCATCCATGCTGAGTTCTGAATTTATGGTGATTCGCTTGGCTTCATGCCCGATCGACCAGGACTATTACGCAGCCTTTGCCATCCCCACTTCTTTTTTTAGCTCTGCAGTTGTCAATTGGCACGCCCGATCCAACCAATAATCCAGATTCTCGGCATTGATCACGGGCGTCAACAATACTAAATGAGTCCACCCTAACTTGGACGCCATAACCTTATCAATTGATGCGCCAATGTCTGCCATCTTGTTGGAGAACTCAATGAGATTGTAAGCCTTGCGCTTTTCGATACCATATTCAGATGAAAGCCATGAAAAATAACCATCCAATGATTTAAAAATTGAGCTATCTTTCAGAACGCACAATACATTCCCTAACAAACACACAGGAGGATTTTTCTGAGAAGATAGATAGCCTAGAAGATAGATTGCTTCTTTGTCTGAAGTTTTGATGCTTACGTTCATATTAAACCCTCCACCAGATTAAATTATAACGCCTACATATTGGTGTGCGTTAGATTGCTGTTTTTGTTCATCAGCTTGTGATATTCTTCAACCACCTTTTTAAAAGAGGTGACCAACTTCTCCAATGGAAGCTGGATATCGGCGATCAGGGCTGATTGATATTTTTGCCATCGGATCGATGTGCCCGCCGCCAGATCTTCCCCGACTCTTTCCACAACAGCTTGACCGAGAGGTGTCCGCCTGACGCCTGTTCTGCGACGCAAGCTGCCATTGCCAGTGGTCACCAGAGCCAGAGACAATAATCCAGCCCCTGCGAGTTTTCGTTGTGCTCGACGATGCGCCTCTGCAGCAGACCTCCCAGAGGCATGAGGCTGGACAACACGGTGGTTATGGTTTGGCAACGCAGCAGCCATCAATATTCTTCGCTCGTGGGAGCCAAGGCGAAGGCCAGATAGAGCGAGGACATTAGAATCACCCCCATGACAACTGCTGCAGGGCAACAACTGCTGTAGCCGCTCTGCCGATATGCTACAGCTGCTGGGTACTGCACCTACCACTTGACATAAATCTTGTTTGACCAGACACGAGATCATGGCACCCTCACTGCAGTTGGTTGCACCCATATCGACAGATGGGACAGGTGGGACAGGTGGGACAGGTGGGACAGGTGGGACAGGTGGGACAGGTGGGACATCATCCATTCTCCAATCCTGCTTGCCACTCAGACAATCCATATCGAAACCCAGATTGCATCATCAACGTCCCGTCCATCACCATCCTGCGAATCAACTTCCTGGTGGCGTCCACTGTCCTTCCAAGCCCTGAAGCGATTTCTTTTACCCTCTGCGCTTCCCCAGCTTCTTGAATGAAGCCCAAAATCTCCTGACGCTCTTGGCTCACCCCCTCCGTTGCGTCGCCCAGAACGCTCCACGCCCCTGTCCCAATATCATGGTGCAGGGACAGATTCAGCTCATTCTTAATATCCCGCCCGGTCACGAATAAGGTCACATCCCCATCGGCCCGGTTCTTTTGCAGGATCAGGATGCCATCGACACCACCCGTCAGACCCATGGTGCCTGACAAAAGATCCAAAGGATCGCGAGCCGAGCTTTTCCTGAGATGATGAACAAGCAGAATGCTGATCCTGAATTTGGTGGCAATCCTCGCCAGAATGGTCCCGACCTCGTAATCTTTGCCGTAAGGTCCGAGACGGCCTCCTTGGGGACGAATTCGCTCCAGGGTATCGATGACGACAAGTCGGGTGTTGGGGTGTAAGCTCAACCATTTTGTGAGTGCTTCTTCGCCACCATCTTTGAGCCGGTGCCATTCAGTGCAGAGATGGAGATTCGAGGGAGGCTGTTCTCCATGGAGGATTTTTGAGAACCGGGATTGCAGGCGGGAATGAGTGTCTTCGAGGGCGAGGTAAAGCACGTCTCCTTTCGCAACAGGGAACTTTCCCATCGCCTTCCCCCCGCGAGCAATCTCAAGGGCAATGTGCTGAGCGAACCATGTTTTGCCTGCTTTTGGCTTGCCCCCCAAAATCGACACGCCCTCTGTAATCATACCTAATACCGAGAATCGTGGTTCCGGTAGTTTTTTAGCCATTAATTGCGCAAGATTGATACCATTCTTCATGAAAATAGAGGGCGCGTCCGTCACTGAATGACCGGATGCCTTCCCGCCGCCTGCTGCTTTTCCCGCAAAATAAATTGCCATATCGTTTCTTCCCTTGAACAAATCCCCGCCAGACCATACTATGGCATAGTACAGCAAATGATTACCGTACACTATATATATATGTATACTCTATATTACAACATCATCATCTTCATGTCAAGAGGAGAAAATAAGCTGCCATGCCAAAAACAGCATCTCCAGAGAAAGGCGAGCTTGTCTCCGTCCGTGTCTCCCCAAAAACCAAGTTTTCATTGGAACTTCTTTCACGAATTCAACGCCGAACCGTGTCAGCAATCGTACACATGGCAATCGAGCGAGAACTACGGAGGGATGGGTCTCAGCTGAATTTCGATGAGGAGGATGGCAAAGGGATGGTTGAAAAGGCGCGGGGCAGGAGGGAGGAGAATGAGTCGTACCTCCCTGATCTTTTATGGGATCCGGTTGTGTCAGACAGACTTGTCAAGCTCGCCCAGAATCGTCCCGACCTGCTGACCCACCAAGAACAGCTCATGTGGAAGGCCATTCAGGAAAATCCACGGTGGTGCAGGGACGGCACGCCAGATCTGCTTGAAATCCGTAGTGCGTGGGCCGAGATCAATCGGCAGGCTGAGGAGTGGGAACGGCTTGGGTAGCCGGAGAACGTGGTGAACTGGCCCACTTGAGCGATCATCAGGCTCTTGTTCCGGCATTGGACGCGATGGAGAATCGTGAGATCGCCCTGGGGGAGATGTCGAACTCTTCGCAACGTCACTCAACATGCCAAGTGTTACGCAATTAACTGCTAGATGGGATCTCCCACAGAAAGCGTAATTTACCGCCGAGTGCCCCAATGACATTCCGAAACAGGAGAACCTTTGATGAGAGTACAGCGTGGTCGGTATCCAACGAGATAAGGACAAGACCCATCATCGCCATAGTTGCAATCAGCCCTCCATGATAGTACGGATATGGTGACTCTGGGTCGATGCCGAACACCTCCATGGTAGTCCACCCCAGTTCGGCAGCCTGCTTCGCCAGATCGGTATACGCCCAACCATCGACATTGACCGTCATGCCGGGATTCATATGCTGGTTCATCCAGACCGTGCCAGTCTGGGGATGGCGGAAGAGAAACCACTGGGCGGTGTCGATGATGCTGTCCCAGTCAGTATGAGCTATGTCGGCGGGCCTATCCATTTTCTGAAGTTTGTTGAAGCCCTCGCACCATTCGTGCAGCACCTCATCCACACTCATTGCCGCAATTTCAGCCGTGATCCCGTCGTCCGCCGCCCAACCGTCTGGTTTTACCGCCACCGGTCCTACCATCTCTCCTATCGCCCCTCCTGTTGAGTCAACTGGCGACTCAATGGACGGGCTGTCCAGCACCCCACCTATCTCCTTGTTCTCCAGTACGGTGCCACTTATCGGATTCAGCGACCCAGGAGAGAGCAAGTGAAGCGAAACGACGATCTGATCATGGAGCCGACATTCCGCACACCATCAGTAGCTATGAATAATTTACAATAATCTCTTCAAATGGCTTCCATTATTTTTCATATTGGTTTACAATAACCCATTCAACGGCTTTT
>JAMOBH010000018.1:0-31303 GCA_039908085.1 Magnetococcus sp. YQC-5 | reverse complement strand
AGATATCAGGGTTGGGGCCTCCATTTCCATGCGCGATCTCGCTGTCGCCACCCACCTGTGATTATCTTTCATCATCGGGGGCGTCGCAAGTCGCGACATGACCGTTAGAGCGTTTATGATCCAGCAAGCCATTCTCAGGAAGTGCGCGCAAGATGCGACCAAGCAGATGGGTCATTTGCATCATCGATTGGGCCAAACTTTGGAGCATGTTGTTCCAGGCTTTTCTGGTCCTACAGTGCGCCGGCGTAAAGAGCTGGGTTTGAACGATCAGTATATGAGTGCCTTGTGTCGTTGGGTGCATCGAGATCTTGTGATGTTGGCAACAGAATATATGCATTGCGATTATCCGTATTCTACATTACCACTGACGGTTCAGTTTTGGGATTACGAGCAAACATCACGTCATCTCCCGCTCATGACCAGTCAGGGATATCAAGATTGGCGGAGTTCGATTTTGACCAATCGTCGATCATTGAGTCACTCTCGGCATTCTCATGCTTCATCTGCTCAGTCTGAAGATAAAAAGCATGAAGCGCAAAGAACAGTTGTTGTTCAGCAAGGGTATTGGATGTTGGAACGATCTGCATTACATCCAATTCTTGGGCATGAATTAGCTCATAATTTGATACATACTGCGCTAGGCAATCTCAATGTGCAGGTCATTGCGTTAGAAAAAACGGGTCATCTTGGAAAGTGGGCTCGTCAAATTACTCTTGTACTTGATCGAGGCCTTTTTGATCGAAGAGCAATGGATCCTTTGCGTGAGGATATTCTTTGTGATTTGTTGTCCGCATCTCGATTTGCTTATGCGTTTGCTTATGCATGGTTTTTGGAGATGATGGGATCCATGTTTGGTGATGGTCTGAATTATACTGATGAATTTGGTCATCCTGAATCGGATTGGCAGGAGATTCTATGTAAAGCCCAATCTCCCAGATTTAACCCTGATGCGGAAAATGAAGTTCCTGAGGATTATTTGCGTGGGCGCGCTTTGTTGGCTTGGCTTGATGCGATGGAGATAAAATGTTCTGATATTTTTGCCATTTCATTGCATAAGGCTATTGCATTGCATCTTGATATGTTGCTTGAAACCCGTTTTCAGGGAAATCCAGATCGCCTTGCGTCATGGAAGTCCCTCGGTGATGACTTGCAAAGAGTGATTACACGTAATGCGCGATTTGGTCCAAAAAAGGCTTCAGATTTCTTGGCTTGTATGATGGAAGAGAAGGAGCCAACAGGAAAGGACGTTTTCAAGTGGGCTCTTTGGCGTCAAAAATTATCCGGGCATCTTCGAGAGAAGGTCAAGCAGCATCTTTTCAATGCCGCAGTGAAGGCGGATGTGGGTTCTGACGAGTGGAAGCTTCCTTTTTTATGGTCAAAGAAAATTCCAACAACAAAAGCATTAGAATGGTTGGAGAGTATGCGGAAGCATTCTGTCGATTTCAATGTCAAATCAAATTGCTATAATCATAAAAAAATATTTGATGAGCAATATCTTGATTTGTTTGATTTGCCCGTCAGGGATGTGTCCGATATTTCATGGCGTTTGGAATGGGTTTGTGCTGATGATTCTTTTTGTACAACATACGCAATGGAAGAGTATCTGTTTCAGGTGTTGCTCTTGTCACGTTTGATTCCAGATACAACAAAGAGTGATGGCCTGCCTCTTCCATCACAGATGTTGGATATCCATGCGTTGCAGAGCAGGTGGAGGCAATCGGCTGAAGCCATTTTAGAGCCAAGTATGTACAGTTATTATGAATCTCATGCTGTTCTGGGCAAGCATCCGTTTGGAGATATCATGTCAGGAATACATCTGAATCCTGATCCAAAAAATATCCATGACTGGTATGATAAGGATTATCAAAATTATTATATGGACTTGTTGATTCATGCGGATGCGGATGTAGGGCTTGGTAGTCAATTGGATCTGGAAATGAGTGATTTAAACAATAAACATAACATATTGAGTTGTTTGACGTTTGGCAGTTACAACTGGATTGTTTTAAGAAAATATGATGGCATTTATTTTTTGCCGGAAACATTTTCTTTGAATGATTCAACAATGGCTCTGTATTCGATCAAAGATGATAAAAATAAATTACGGCCTTATTATGACCGGAGGCGTCTTTTGCGGAAACTATATATCAATAATGGGGTGCGTGGCAAAACGGATTCAAGCAATGTGTGGGCAGAAAAAATTCAGTTTATTGTTTTAGTGGGGTTGCGATTTTCTGGAACTCGTCCTATTTTTCTTAATTGGTTTAAGAGCAGAATAATTGATTGTAGTTCTGCTCATCCATGGTGTCAAAAACTGTTTAAAAGTACCATGGCTCTTTTTCGCTCTTCTGGATGGGAAGATTTTGTCTTTTTTTTGAAACCTGAAGAGTTGGAGACCGGCTTTGAATTGATTCAAAAGCTTTATGACCATCCGTTGGTTGAGAGGACGCATGTTATTTATACTCATGCTGTCATGGATGAATTGGATCCTTTGTTGGATACCAATAAAATTATCATAAGGTATGAAGTCAGGGTGAATAATTCTACCAAAGATTTTATGAATGAATTTGAGCTGTTAAGGCCGAAGCTTTTATTCCAATGGAACAGCACACTCTCCTCCAGCCAAAAGGTGCTGGATGTAGCCCTCATTTCAGGCAAAATGGATTATTCTATCACTGTCTCCAGATTGACAACTGCAGAGCATGAGACGCTTTGGCTGGAATTACAGAAGATGGTATCTGTGGCGCGAGTTGAGAGAATTATTCAATACAAAATTGAAAAGGGTACTGGTGCAAGTGAAAGTATGGTACTGCATACAGATATTCGGTGAAGTTTGGCATTCATGTGCCTCTGAAACCTTGCATTCCAAGCCGTTTGCGGTTTTGATAGGGATCTCCAAGCACTCTTTACACTCAATGACAAAAAAAGGATCCATTGACCATGACCCGGCGTTATCTTTATACTAGTCTGCTTTTTGTGACCCTTATGGTCTGTTCGGCATTCATCGGTCCCCTTCACCATGCCCATGCCGCTGACCCAACCACCAAAACTGGAGCCAATCCCATGGTGACCCTGACCACATCCTTTGGTGACATTGTCATCGAACTTGATGAAACCAAAGCCCCCATCTCAGCCAGGAATTTTCTGGCTTATGTGGATTCCGGTTTTTTTGACGGCCTTGTTTTTCATCGGGTCATTCCTGGCTTCATGATCCAGGGGGGAGGCATGACCCCGGACATGAAAGAAAAAGCCAATGGCGACCCCATCCAAAATGAAGCCGACAATGGCCTGCTCAACAAACGGGGCACCCTGGCCATGGCGCGTACTCAGGTCGTCAACAGTGCCACATCGCAGTTTTTCATCAATCTGGTGGACAATCCCTTTCTGGATCACAGCAAACGGGATTTCGGCTATGCCGTTTTCGGACGCGTCACCGCAGGCATGGAGATCGTGGACAAAATCGCCGCTGTCAAAACCACAACCCGTCAAGGTCATGCCAACGTCCCAGTCGAACCTGTGATCATCCTCAAGGCGCGTCGCTCATGACCCCATTGTTGGAAACACGTCTCGAACCTGTGGACCGGTCTTTCCTGTGCGCCAGAATCCATAATGCCGAACAGTACAAAGAGGGCCGGTCTGACAGCGAATGGGCGATGATCTTCCATGGATTTTACGCCTCCGTGGCCATGGTGGCTGCACGATACTCTGGTGATGTCGTGAAATGTTTGACATCGGGCATCATGTGCAGTTTTGTCTCTGCCAGGGATGCGGTTCAGGCTGCCATTGACCTGCAGGAATATCTGCTGGAAAAACGTCGTCTTACCTCCCATCCCATGAGCTGTGCCATCGGTATTGCAACCGGACCTTGCCATCCGATCCTTCTGGATGGCAAGGCCATCGATTTCCTGGGTTTCATGAGTGATGTTGCCCTGGCTTTGTGCGAACAGGCCAGGGGCCATGCCATTCTCCTCCATCATCCCTCGGTTCTCACCGAAAGCGTGTTTTCTGTCCATTCCAAGGCCGGTGAACTGGTGGACCGACTCCCGTTGGACTATTTTCAGGAAATGCCTGTTTTTCGTCTGATCGGGGGTGCCAGCCCGATCAAACGTCATGCCGTCCATTGGCAAGCCAGTCCAGGTGAATACGTCACCTCCTCGCCCATCGAATCTCCCAAAGCCAATGACGATGATGACATCTTCCAGGCGCGGCATTATTTCGGCAAGGTTTCCGCCTTCAAAAAAGAACGTGGATTTGGTTTCATCCAATATTATGCAGAAGACCGTCAATATCAAGAAATATATTTTCATATGACTTATGTTGTTCATCAGGTGCCGCTTTGCGAGCATGATCATGTCCAGTTTGTCATCAAACCGGGCAAAGAGGGGCGTCCTCAGGCCTGTTCCATACTGGTTTTGGGCAGTCGGTTTCAGGGGCGTGTGGAATCCTGCACTCAGGATGGTTCGGGATACATCACCATTCGGGATCACGAATCGAAACAGATCCGATTTTTTGTGCTGCCTCAAGAAGTGCGGTATCAGGGCATGCGCGTTGATGATCTGGTGGAATTCACTGCGGGTTCAGGCTCGGAAGCAGAAGGGCTGATTGCTTTGCAGATCATACGTCTGGGTGACGCTACGGTCTTGCAGAGCGAGATGGGTGAAAATCTGGTCATTGGGGCCATTGAACAGGCCTTGGTAACGGTCTATTTCCCGGAAAAAGGGTATGGCTTTGCCAAGTGCAAGCGTAATAGCGTTTATATACATGTCTCCGAACTCACCGACCCTGAACAAGTCCCTGGCCCAGGGGATCACATCGAGTTTGAAGTCTATCCGGGTCGTAACGAAACCTATCGGGCCAACAATGTCCGCTTGATCAAGAAAAAAGGGTTGGATCTTTGAGAATGGCGTGGGCATCGTAACTCGTATGGAATATGAATGGGATGAAACAAAACGGCTTGTCAATTTAACAAAGCATAATCTGGATTTCAATATAGCAAAGTGCGTTTTCGAGAATCATGACAAAATAACGGTTTTGAGTTCGTACCCCTTTGAAGAACGATGGATTGATTTGGCCAATGTACAAGGTCGGATACTCGTTTTGGTTTATACAATGCGTCATGCTGCTGTGCGGGTCATTTCTTTGCGGCCTGCCAAGCGCGAGGAGAGGAGATTATTGCATGTCTGATGAGAAAATGGTTCGCTATACTGCGCAGGAACTGCAAGCCAAATTGGATCGGGGTGAGGATGCAACCGATTGGGATCGTGTGGATGCCATGATCGCTTCGGATGCGATCATGACGGATGAAGATGCCCCGGAAGTGACGCCAGACATGTTGTGTCGTTTACGCCAGTTCGGGGCCGGTTTTATGGAGGCAGGCTTGGCAAGTCGTTTGTCAGTGATTGCTTTGTATTTATATCAATCTCCCGCACTTTGGCATATTTGACAAAACTGTTGATACATCCCAGGCTGATGTGAATCAATCCTGGCACGCCGTCAAGAAATCCCAAACGTAAACAATAAAATTTGACAAACCGAACGATTGGGCTGAATACCATCTGCCATACGCCAGGATTTTTGCCTTTCTCGAACAGGATTTGGGCCTGGAGTGTGGTATAACGGTTTTGTTTGGCCAGATACTGTTCCAGGGTTTGCGCCGATTCATGCAACAGGTCGCCGGATAGTGTGCCAACTGCGTTTCGGGTCTCCACCCCTTCGTGGATGGGATCTTCCCGCCATTGGGCATGGTTTCGGTGGAACAGGCGCAATTGATAATCAGGATATCCCTCCCCGTGTCGCAACCATCGACCCATGAAGCGATTGCATCGGGGAAAACGATAGGCCATGCAATCAGGGGCCAGGAGTGTCTGGTCAATCAAACGTTTAAGATCTTCACTGACACGTTCATCGGAATCCAGGCACAAGACCCAATCATGTGTTGCCAGTGTCACAGCCAGATGTTTCTGTTTGCCAAATCCCAACCACGGTTGATGCACCACACGGGCACCATGGCGGTGTGCTATCTCAAGGGTTTTATCCGTACTCCCTGCATCCACGATCAGAATTTCATGCGCAAATGACACACTGGCCAAACAGGGATCCAATACCGGTTCTGCATTCAGCGTGATAATCACCACGGACAACGGGATCATGGACAACTCCATAGGGTCTCCAAGGTATTCCAGACCTGATTCGGTTCGAGTCGGGCCAAACAGTCTGGACTCATCCCGGAGGGTGGCAGTGGACACATCCGGTGACAACAGGGGGCTTGTGGACAGCTGCCAGAAAGACGCACCGCGTGACGACCCAAAATACCGATCCGGTCGGTCGGGGTCGGACCATACAGACATAAAGTTGGTGTGCCCAGCGCAGCGGCCAGATGGGCTGGCCCGGAATCAACGGCAATAACAGCTTGTGCCCCGACGATCCAGGCTGCCAGTTGATTCAAGTCCAATTTCGGCAGGACGCGACATGCCAAAGGGGCTGTCTCTTGGATGCGTTGCGCTCGTTGTTTTTCCTCGACAGAACCCCAGGGGATTTGCACCGTCATTCCTGCTTGTTGGGCTTGTTGGGCCAGGGCGTACCAATGTGGTTCCGGCCACTGTTTGGAAAACCAGGTGGTTCCATGCAAAAACATCAGATAGGGTCGTTCAGAGGGGGGCACGCCAAAACAGGCCGGATCCAAACCGAAATCAGGCGGTCCTTCTGGTGGAGGCAGACCCAAAGCAGAGGCAAACAATAGACGTATTCGTTCCACAGCGTGCAATTCTTTGGGGATGGGGGTCGTATGTCGATATAAAAAGGCGGCTAGAGGTTCTCGGATTGAAGTTCGGTCCAATCCATGACTTGGTCCTTTGGCCATCATTACAATCAGGGCACTTTTGATCAGTCCTTGTGCATCCAGAATCAAGTCGTAACGGGATGCACGGAGTGTTTGAAAAAAAACGGGAATCTCACCTGATTGGATGGCCTGCCATGGTTGTTTGCGCCAACGACGCAAGGCCAGTGGAATGGTTTGTTCCACCATGGGCGACCAGGGGGGAATCCGGGCAAAAGCTTCTTCCACTATCCAATGGATTCGTAGATCAGGGCGGTGACGACAGGCATCTGTCACGGCTGGCAGGGTATGGAGAATATCTCCCAAGGAAGAGGTTTTGACTAGCAATAATTTCATGATGTTTTCCAATTATTTATATTATTTTATAGTTTTGTTTGTTTCAAAACTGTCGCAGCTCATATCAAGTCCTGTTTCAATAATTTCATAACCCTCTGCGATGGGGCGACCGGATTCTGATTCGCACCTTTGGCATCATCCGGTCGCCACAACTGCCCGTCTGGTCTGGCACGCCATCTGGCATGTAGCCAGTTGTATTGTTCCGCAAATTCATGAACCCAAGGGGAAAAGGAGGCATTGATCCTTGTGGTCAATGCTGCAATACGCTCATTATTTTCCTCTCCGGCTTGCGGTTCGATGACCTCACCCACTCGGAACAAAGCCTGGCCTGGTCCCTCCCGTGTGGCGATAACAGGCAGCACAGGTTTCTTATAACGCAAAGCCAACCGGGCCGGACCGGGTGGACACTGGGCAGTCATCCCCAAAAAAGGGGCGGTGACCCCCCCCTCACGGGTATTGATATCCACCATAAATCCTAACACTTTATTTGCTTGCAACGCCCTGACCACATCACGGGTATTCTGACGAGCAATCCACTCCACCCCGTAGTCGGCGCGCAGTTCCATAAATGTTTTTTCACTCAACGGATTGTTGGCAGGACGGTAAAGAATGGCCATCGGCGAGATCATTCCAGCACAATGGATCAATCCTGGTTCCCAACACCCAAGATGAATGCTGCACAAAATCACACCACGGCCCAGGGCATGCACTTCTTGCAACCGTTCTGTACCTTCATTTTGGAATTTGATATCATGAACGCGAATGGCCTCCATATAACTTGAAAAAATATTTTCAAATGCAATGGCCGCGAGTTTTTGACGTTGTGCCAAAGAGAGATTGGAACCATAAATCAAGGCAAGATTGGTATTGGCCCAGGCCCATTCCGAACTGAAGAGATGGCGGCCCAATCGGGCAAGCCACCGGGCCTTGCGATAGGCGGCAGCGATTTCACCCTGGCGAATCAGTGTGATCAGACCTCGCAACAACACCCATTCCGCCCAATGGCTCAGTTTGGGAGAGGAAGCATTCATAAGGCGTTATACCTGCGCTTGAGAAAGGATTGTGGAACTGAATGGCCTTCGGGAAAAGAGTTAAAAGCAAAGTCAAAAACAAAGTCAAAGGCAAAACCCTGGGGGATGAATCCCCCAGACCCCCTCTTTTTTTTATAATTTTAAAACAAGGGAAAGCAAGGGTTTGGTGGGGCGGTGTGTCGCCACCTCCCCCCAATCATTCATACAAGATGTGCCAGGACCATTTCCGGGGTAATGCGACGCAAACAGTCATAATGATCCTTGGGACAAAAACGTTTGAAACAGGGGGCACACTCCAATCCAACAGAGAGAACCACCATGCGCCCTCCCAACGGCGGGGTATGAGCAGGATCGGAAGAGCCAAACACGACCACCCCCGGTCGATCCAAAGCTGCTGCCACATGCATCAAACCTGAATCATTGGTCACCACTGCGGAGACGCAAGCCAATACGTCCAGAGCTTCCTCCAACCCAATGCGCCCTGCCAGATTGATGGCTTGCAACCCCATATTGGCCACGATCTCATCCCCCAAAGAGGTCTCCTTGGCAGACCCCAATACCACCATCCGCCACCCCATCCGCGCTTTGGCATGCACCAGCGAGACAAAATGATCCATTGGCCAACGTTTGGCAGGTCCATATTCAGCCCCTGGACAGAGGGCCAACAACGGGGCATCGTCATCCGGGAGACCACAACGGTTCAAAATCTCCCGACCCTGAGAGGCCGAGGCGCGCAAACGCGGAAGAGGCAATGGATCAGGCAATGGGGCCTCTGGCAGCCCTCCCAAAGCCACAAAACGATCCACCGTGCGCGGCAAACGTTTTTTATCGAGGCGTCGAATGTCATTGAGCAAACCCCAACGCAATTCGCCAAGAAAACCGGTGCGGATCGGAATGGCGGCAAAAAAAGGAACCAACGCCGATTTCAAAGAGTTGGGCAGGACAATGACACGATCATAACATCCCCGCAAAGTCTGCCCCAAACGAAACCGGGCACCCAGGCCCAATTCTCCATGACCCAAAGGAATGGCAATCCCTTGACGGACTCCAGGCATGCGGGTCAACAACGGCAGGGTCCAGGCGGGTGCCAAAATGTCGATAGCCCAATCCGGGTGGTTCTTGAGCAGGATTTGACACAATGAATGCGCCATGACCATGTCTCCCACCCAGGAGGGGCCAACAACCAGAATGGCACCCTGTTTCGTCATGGGTTGCGACTTTGCCTGGCGTGCAAAAAGCGTTTGATACCCGATTCCAGGGAATGAAACGGACTGTCATAGCCAATGGCACGCAACCGGGAGATGTCGGCTTCAGTGAAGCTCTGATATTTTTCCTGAAGCGTGGACGGCATGGGGATGTAACGGATCTCACCCTGGCCGTAATGATCAAGCAGAATCCGCGCAACATCGTTGAAAGAACGACTTTTGCCTGTTCCGACATTGAAAATCCCCTGGATGAATCCGCTGTCAGCCAAAAAGAGATTCACTTTGACCACATCTTCCACGTGAATGAAATCCCGTCGTTGTTCACCATGACCATACCCACCACTCCCTTCGAACAATCTGGCCACTCCGGTCTCCCGGATTTGCTGGTCAAGCTGCCAGACCATGGAAGCCATTCTGCCTTTGTGTTCCTCGTGCGGACCATAGACGTTGAAATAACGCAGCCCGGCCACGGCATTTTTCGTGCGCGTCATGTGACGTTGCACGTATTGATCGAACAAAAGCTTGGAATAGCCATAAACATTCAATGGATGTTCATTGTCCGGGTGTTCGACAAACGTGTTGGATCCACCATAAGTGGCGGCACTGGAGGCATAGATGAAAGGAATTTCATTTTCCATTGAGAAATGAAACAATTCTTTGGAATAAGTAAAATTATTATCCATCATGTAGCGACCATCGGCTTCCATGGTGTCGGAACAGGCCCCTTGATGAAACAAGGCTGAGATGCGTCGATTGCGGAACCGCCCGGCGAGGAGGTGTTCGCGAAATTCGGCCTGATCCATGTAATCAGCGATGGAGAGATCCCGCAGGTTGAGAAATTTGTCACCCTGTTTCAGGTCATCGACCACCAAAATATTGGTATCACCGCGTTGATTGAGTCCGGCAACGAGATTGGCACCGATGAAGCCGGCCCCTCCGGTTACGATGTACATGATGTGGCTCCTTGAGAAGATTGAATGTGTTGCATGATGGCACTGCTGCTGCGACCAGCGGTCAATTCGATGAGGGCGACCCTTCCCCCGTGGGATTTGACCTCAGCGGCACCGACCACCTCTGCTTCGGTATAGTCAGCACCCTTGGCCAGGATGTCAGGCCGCACAGCGCGAATGAGTTCCAGGGGAGTGGTGTCATCGAACAGGACGACCAGATCCACGGATGCCAATGCAGACAGCACCCTGGCTCGGTCTTCCTGACGGATCACGGGGCGGTTTGGACCTTTGATGGTTTGCACAGATCGATCCGTATTGAGTCCCACGATCAAACGGGTGCCCAGATTGCGGGCTTTTTCCAGATAAGAGACGTGACCGGCGTGCAATAGATCAAAACATCCATTGGTAAAAACCAATCGTTCCCCTTTTTGCCGCCAGGCCTCAATCCGAGAGAGTGCGATTTCCTGAGAGCACACTTTGTCAGCCTGTGCCAGGGCCTCTTCAGAGGAGATGGCAGTCAGGAGTTCGTCGCGGGAAATGGGCGAAGTGCCCACCTTGCCCACCACCACCCCAGCAGCGAGATTGGCCAAATGCAAGGCATCCAGACGGGACAAGCCGACAGTCAGGCCAGCGGCCAGAACAGCGATGACCGCATCGCCAGCCCCGGATACGTCATAGACTTCTCTGGCTGTGGCTTGAATATGTATGGGGTGTTCCTGGCCTTCCAGAAGGGCGATGCCCAGTTCGCTCAGGGTGACCGCCAGGAAAGAGGCGTCGATGCGCTGACGCAAGAGTTCTCCTGCGGCAAGCAGGGGATCCAGATCGTTGGTGAGCATGGGAATGGCCTCTGCCAATTCCCGTCGATTGGGAGTGAGGGCAGTAGCTCCCCGGTATTTGTGATAATTCATCCCTTTCGGGTCCACCAGAACCGGGACGCCAAGTCGCCTGGCCGTCTGAATGATCTCCTGACAAACCGGTTCAGCGAGGGTGCCTTTGCCATAATCGGACAGGATGACAGCTTTGGGTCTGGGGTGACGATGCAGTTGATCCAGCACGCTGGTGACAAAAGCGGTCCAGACCGGTTCGGGGGGCAGATCGATCTGTTCCCGGTCGAGTCGGAGCATTTGTTGTCGGCCAGCGATGATGCGTGTCTTGACGATGGTGGGACGGTCAGTCAAGCCATGAATGGCATCGGTGGAAATTCCTGAGTGGGAGAGCTGTTTTTTGAGGAGTGCGGCGTCATGATCCTCTCCCACCCACCCACAGAGGCGGGGGGTCAGACCCAGATTGGCCAGATTGACCGCGACGTGGGCCGCTCCCCCGCATCGCTGGGTTTCTCTGAGAATGCGCACCACAGGAACCGGTGCTTCCGGGGAGATCCTGGAGACTTCGCCCCAGATGTAACGATCCAGAATCAAGTCGCCTGCCACCAGGATGGAGTGGCCATGGAAACCGGCGATCAAAGCATTTTGGACGGCGGTGCGATCTTGAAATATCACCATGACAAACCTGTGGATGAATAATGGGCGGTCATTTGGAGGAAAGAGAGGCTGGCGTCTTGCTGGTCGGTTTTTTTGAGCGCCTGTTGTTGCGAATCAAGGCGGCAATGATGCCCAGCAACAGGCCCACGACCCCCCCAATAATGACCATCAGTTTGCGTTTTGGTTTGATTGGGGTTTCTGGAACAACAGCAGGATCAATGATTTTGAAAGCAAATTCATTGTTCACATTGGCAAGCATGATTTTTTTGATTTGGTTTTCGAGAAGTCCGGCAATGACCTGCTTGATTTCAACTATTTGAGTTTTTGCAAGTTCGACATTCAAATATTCCATATTTTTTTTTGCTTCAAGAACAGCATTGGATCGCAGATACTGATTGATTTGTTCCACTACGAGATTGGCCCAACGGGAGGCCAATTCTGGATCTTTCCAGTCAACGGTCAAGTAAACGAGACTTGTTGTTTTTTCTTCACGTATTTTAAGGATTCCTTGAAAAGTCCCCACGCCAGATTCAATTTTTGGAATTTTATCTGGAAATTTCCAATTTTTATTTTTTTTGTCCCATAATTCATCAAAAAGAAGAGGCAAAAGGTTTTCAGTGCGCACGAATTCTTCGATGAAGATCCTGGATTGCAAGCGTGCGAGCAAGGCTGCCTTGGAATTGCTCCCTCCTCCGATGTTGATACCAGCCAAGGCGGCCAGCCCCCCCAGTTGAGCCAGGGCACCCCCCTGTTTGCCATCGTCGGTGATCGGTTGCAGCAGGACTTCGGCCTGATAGATGGGGGTCATCTGCTTGGCGATGACAAAGGCTCCTGCGGCACCGAGTATGGCAAAAAAAAGGATCAACCCTTTTTGATTGAGGAGAAGACGCCACAGTTCTGCCATATCGATCAAGTCGCCAGCAGGAGGAGGAGGGGGTATATACATCATCGGCATGGGCGATTGGGGTTGGGCAGAAGATGGGTTGGGTGTTGATATCATAGTGACCTGTGAGGGTTCCATTGAGTTTGGGGTGAAGGCGGTTTTGGGTTTTGGTGCATGGTTGGAGCATAACCCGAATTTCAGGCAAAAGGCAATCGAAGGTGTGATTCAACCGTGTATTGTTTAATGTCGCCAGAGGAAACTGGCAGAAAGTGGATTGAAATGGCTTTGATGATTAATGCATGTCTTTTGATGTGATTTAAATTGTTATAGCGTCTGAGTTGTTTTGAGTGGTTGAAATGTGCTGCTTCAGCAGGAAATCAAAAAAAACGGCCTGATCAAATGAGTACGGTCGGACGCTATTGTGCTGAAACAGTTGAGTTGCCGGGTGACTCTTTCATTTTCTGGCACCCATTTCGAAACGTCAATGTCGCCTACCCAATCCTCAGCAAGGAGGGAGGGAAAACGTGACCACGCTCTCCATGGTAGAGGAGTGTTACCAAAAAAATGGCATGATTGACAAAAACATTGCAATGGATTCCAAAGCGTGTTATCGTTTTCTTGAAATTTTGCAAGATGAATGATTATAAAAAAATACAATCAAAATTATCAAGGTTGTGCAAAAGATGAATTTTTTAAAATTTTTACCTATAAACAGTATCGCGTTTAAAGTACTTTATCTTTTAAGTTTAGGATTTTAAGATGGCGGCTTTACGGGATGTGGATGAATTGCTCTGGAAAGAGTTTCAGGCAAAGTCAAAAAGGCCGTTTATCGCCTTTATTGTTTCATTATGGCTTTTTGCCTTTTTTTTAGGGATAATTGTTAAAAGAAATGATTGGTTCCCCATGCCGGCAATTCGTGCAGCATGGAAAACTTTTAAGGTTCTGATTGATAAGGATGTTTCACGTGCTGGTGAATTTCGTGGTTTTTCCGATATAGCTTTGAGTGATATTCAAAAAAACAGGGTAATCTCGTTTGAGGGTAATCCTGATTCTATGCGGTATTTATCATTTGGGGGACTCTATCAGTATATGGAGTATTGTCCAGGCTACGGTTGTCTGGCGGTTCAGTTTTCTCGATCTGGTAGCGTGGAGCGCGTCATTCCCTATCGACCTGATGAGATTTTTTTGGCGAATCGTACTCCAAACTATCTGTATGAAGAAAATGATTTTAAATTTACGCGGGACGCAGCTCCGGTTGGTATGAAATTGATGTCAAATGGTGATTTGCTTGTGATATTCCAAAGTAATGGACATGTTTTTCCTTTTGCAAATGGTATTGCTCGTGTTGATAGTAAAGGTTATCCTGTTTGGTATCGTCGGGATTACAGCCACCATTGGCTTACAACACTTCCTGACGGACGCATCCTTGTTCCAGCACTTCAGATTAGTAATTATCCAATAACCGTCTCTTTTGGTAAAAATTATTCGCTTCCCGTGTTGTCGGCTAATTCAATGATGGATACGATCCACATTTTAGATGCTCAAGGCAATCTCTTACGGGAAATTCCAGTCCTGCAGGCTCTGATTGACTCGCCTTTCCGGATTGTGTTACAGCATTCATCATCTCTTGGGAATGATCCTATACATTTGAATTATGTTGATATGGTGAACGAGTCATTGGCCGCCGCTGTACCTAGTTTAGATGTAGGGGATTTTATGGTCTCTTTGCGAAACATCAGTGCTTTCGGCTTCATTGATGGTCGGAGTGGACAATTCAAAAAATTAGTTCGCGGCAATTTTTATAAACAACACAGCGTACAAAGTTACGGCAGCAAAATCTTGATGTTTGACAATCAAGGCGGACATCCTGACGAAGGGCTTTCACGCCTGCTCATGGTGGATATGGCGAATGGCACAGAAAAGACCCTCTTTCCCAGACCAGACACTGCATCGGTGTATCAGATATTTTCTGAGGCTGCAGGGAACATCACCATCTCTCCTCAACAGGACAAGGTGATCGTGACCTCCACCATGGAGGGAAAAAGTTACGAAGTGCGTCTTGAAGATGGTAAGGTACTCACCTTGTTCAATAATATTCATGATGCATCTTCCATTCATAGTTTACCCAATGAACGGTACGCCAAGGCAGCGATTTTTTCTGTATTTGGTCTTCAATATATCTCAAACAATATCAATAAAAATATCAAGGATCATTAATTGAAAATTATTATCATTATTGCTCTGCTGCTTGTCCAAATTTTGGCACCTGCCCCTGTCAACGCCTATATCGGACCTGGGGCTGGAATATCCGCATTCGGTTCCTTATTGTCGTTGATCGCCGTATTGTTTTTAGTTGTGGTGGGTTTTTTTTGGTATCCGATAAAAAAATTGTTACTTCGCTATAAACGTACCCAGAAAAAAGATGAAACGTGAGTACCGTTATCGCTGCACTCTTGGTGGTTCTATTCATCGTGATGTTTAAGAAGTCCCCTATTCTTGCAACAACAAAAATTATTCTTCTTGACACCAGAAAGGCGTTTCAGGTTCTGCTTGAAAATAACTTAAGTGATGATGCGAAGGAGTGCTATATTCAAGCGGCTGCAAAAGATATGTTGTTACACTTCTTTCGTATCTCCCTGTATTGGGCGGTGGTTATAGTTGTTCCAATTCTTCTTTTGTTTTTCGTGGATGCCCTGGGTTTAAGCAATATGGATGCCGTTTTACACACTTTTTTTCAGTGGTGGTTTATAATTGGAAGTAGTATACTTTTTATTGTTGCAACTATAAGGTGGAAATGAGTTTTAAAAGCCAATATTCATTCCTGGATCGTCTACTGCATACCTTGGCCTTTCGCGGCATAGGGCTACAAAAAAATCTTGCCGACATTGAAGACCGATTCTACCAGGATGTTCTCTCAGCCATCCCCATTGACCGACCTGTTTTTGTCACCTCACTACCACGGGCAGGAACTACCCTGTTGCTGGAAATGATTAGCGAACTGGATGGGTTCGTAGCCCATAGCTACCGAGAGATGCCATTTTTGCTTTGTCCTCTTCTGTGGAACCGTCTTTCCCGATCCTTTCGTATCTCAGGAATGATGCAAGAACGCGCTCACCAGGATGGGATGCAGATCAATTATGACAGCGTAGAAGCGTTTGAGGAAGTGCTATGGAAAAGTTTTTGGCCAGACCACTATCAATCTGACCATATCGTGCCTTGGGATGTGATGGAAAAGGATTCTTCAGGAGAGTTTTCGTCGTTTTTTACCAACCACCTGCGCAAACTTCTTTTTCTGCGTACCCAAGCCTCTCAGAAAGCTGTACGCTACGTTTCCAAAAATAACGCTAACATCGCACGTTTGCATATAATATCTCGTCTGTTTCCCTCTGCCATCTTGCTGGTTCCGTTTCGTAATCCAGTGGATCATGCTGCCTCCATGCATCGCCAACATCACCATTTTCTCTCGCTACATGCCCGTGATCCTTTTATCCGCCACTACATGGAGAGTCTTGGTCATTATGAATTCGGTGCCAACCTGAAGCCTTTTAATTTTAATAATTGGCTTTATACTACAAGATTACCCGCACCGGACGAAGAAACTTTTTGGCTTGCTTACTGGTGTGCGGCATTTGCTTTCATGTTGGATCATGGACCAGATCGAGTGCAATTCGTGGATTTTGATGCCTGCACACACAATTTCCAAGAAGCCACGATCTCTTTGGCCAAGATTTTGGGGTTGACTAATCCAGAACCATTGTATCGACAAGTCAAGCGTGTCCGCATCCCGACTCGCTATCAACAGTCTCGTTTCGCGGGTGAATCAGATTTAATGGTATACGCTTTAAAGTTGCATGAAAGATTGAAAGATCGATCAGTTGTCAAGTATGAGTGTTGAATGTTAAAATAAACTCCTTGTGAAGGATTCATGTCAGTGGCTATTCTGCACGATTTTACCACATCCATCTCAACAATGGCCAGAAACATGAAAACAATATATTAAATTATGACTGTCTTGGGATAGTTGTTTTTTTTGTGTTTCGCATCTGGCTCTCAATAAAGTAGAAAGCTTCATGTCCTGAAATGGTGTTGGTTTAATCAAAGTGTTTGTTTTTTTAAGATCCTTTTTATCATCAGTCCCCCGATTTTTTCAACGACCCGATACTCCTGCGGGTTGCCCTGCGATGCTCCAGCAACTCTTCCAACGTCATGTTGTAGACCTTGGCAATTTTCGCAGTTTTCTCCGGGGTGGAAAAATTGATCCGATCCCATTCATAAGCACGCAAGGTCATCAATTCCTGGGGTGTGAATTCGTCGGTGGTGATGAACCCTTCCCCCCAACCGTTGAATTGTTCGGAAAAATCGAAATCCTCAGCCAGGGAATGGCTCTCCAGGGCCATTTGATAAAGATCCGTCTTGGGCAAGGGCGTGGCCACCAGAAAATGGACCAAATCAAAATCACATGCCTCGGCAAACCGGAACGTCTGACGAATCTCTTCCCAGGTCTCGCCGGGAAAGCCAATGACAAACAAGCCCCGGACAAAAATGCCCACCTCCTTGCATATCCGTACCAGACCAGGTATCGGCTCCAGGGTGATGGGTTTGCGCACCAGTTCTTTCATCACCCTGGGAGAACCCGTCTCCACAGCCATGCGGATTTCATCGCATCCGGCCTTGGCAAACATCCTGAGTATCTCCTCGGTCAACAATCCAATGAACAATCCAGAGGTCTTCCAGGGGAGAGGCCCCCACCGTTGTTCCATGAACGTCTGACAGATCCGTTTCGCCCGTGAAGGTTTGACCAGCAGATTGTCATCGTGAAAATGAATCCGATTCACCCCGTATTCCCGCACCAGGTAATCTATTTCCTCGAAAACATCCTCCAACGGACGAAAAGCCACTTTCCGGCCACGAATCGTGCGTGACGCGCAAAAGGAACAATTGAATGGACATCCGTAAGAAGCCAATATCGAGGCCGTGCGAATGGGCGCACGGGTGGTGAGGTTGCCAATATGGGTCTCTTCCGCCAAATAAGGGGTCAGATCAAACAGTGTATAGTCCGGCTTGACCATCACCTTGACATCGCCGATATAGGTTTTGACCGGATTGAGAATGATACCCTGTTCTGGATCATTGAACCCGATCCCTGGCAGTTCCAGCAAGCGTTCCCGGTCATGGGCAAAGACCAGTTGCAAAAAAGGAACGACTCGTTCCTCAGCATGGCCAATAAAAATGTAGTCAATATTTCGATCCCGAATCGCTTGTTCTCCCAGTGTCGTGGGATACACACCCCCAAGGACCGTGATGGTTTGGGGCACAACCGCTTTGATCAGCTCCATGGAATAATGAATCTGCGGAGGATACTCCACTGAAGAGAGACCGGAAATCAAGACCGCATCAGGTTGCAAAATTCGCAAACGTTCCTGGGTGGCCTCCTCGCTTAAATCTTCACCATTGGCATCCAACCCCAAGACATGGTATTCCTCTTTCAACAACGTCGTCAGAATGGCCAACCCATACGGCAAGGCAAAACGAGGCTGTTTGCCCAGCCAGCGCATATTGGGTAGAAACAAAACAATTTTTTTTCTGGCATCAGTCACATGGGACATCAATACCCTCTCCTCTACTGGACACGGCTGACAAGCCTGGGGACACGTTGTACATGCTTCTGGAAAAAAATCAAAACCTTGGGGGGCGGTGAACCGCCCCCCAAACCCCCCACCCTTTTTTTTTAATTTTTTTTATTTGTTTATTTAAAAAAAATATTAAAAAAAAAGAGAGGGTCTGGGGGATTCATCCCCCAGGGTTTTGCCTTTAAATTTTTTGCAATGTCTGTCCTTTGGTTGACGGTCTGCGATACAGGTAAAAAACATGAACAGGATTGATACCACCCATAGCAGCTTTTCATTTCAGGATCTGGAGGGGGTGCCAGCGATGGAAGCTGTCATTTCCGCCTGTCGATCCATGGAAGATCGAAAATTGTATGATGTCATCGATTTTCGTCAAAAAGTCGTCAATCGCTGGTCGATTCCCGCAATACCCATGCCACGCGCTCTGACTGCGATGACAGAGACGCTTCCGCAAAGGGCTTTGCCTTTGCAACTGAGCCACCAGAATTATTTGAATTTTCTTCTCACTCCTCATGTAGCGCAGTTGTCGGAATCGGGCATGTTGTTGATTGCCATGAACAATGGTTTTTTCATTCCCAGAATTGACACCAAAAACAATCAGACAACCTTGTTTCCAGAAGATTATGCAGAACGTCTCATGCTGTACACTGCCACAGGGGATTTTTTCCCACGGGATGGCCGTTGGTTGTTTGTACGCTGGCCTTTGCAACAGGCCATGGAGATTCTTCTGGGCCACCAGAGCGAGGCGGATTGTGAAATTGGTGCCATGGATCCTCTCACGGGTGCCATTGAGATTTTATATCGCATCACGGCTTCGGATGTGATTCATCAAGTGACCAGTTCACCTGACGGTCGTTATTTGGTGTTCACCTCGTTTCAAGCCAGACCTGTGATTCCTTATCCTCAGGCCACTCCGGAGCAAGACCCGGAGGGGTTTCGTCGTTCTCACGAGGCGGGCATGCACAAAGAACGGATGGTGACCATTGATCTGGTGACAGGTCGTCACTGGCGGACAGAAATTCCGGTTCCGGTTCCTGCTCATTTTGAGTTTGATCCAGTGGACCCATGGGTATTTTATGTTTCTGCGCACCATTTCAGTTGGAGCGGTTCTCATGCCAACATTGTGCTGGAGGGACCGGCGGCTTTGCTTAAAATGCGTATTCTGGCTTCCGGGGCCACGGTGGTGGAACGGAGTTATTCGGATCCGCTGTTTTTTCGGATCACCCAACACATGCCCTTTCGTCGGCAAGGAGTCACGTTGATTGCAGTGACCACGATTCCCAACAAGTTGGATCTCATTGAGGCTGCAACCATGACTTTGTGGCGCAGGGTGGAATATTTTGCCCACCCACCCATTGATTTTTCCCGTACTGGCAATGCCATGTGCCCCAAACATCCGCAAATGTGCCTCAATGTCTGCCCCAGCGCAGATGGTCGTTATGTGATATTGGAGTCACATACCTATTTTCTGGTGTATGATGTGGATCAGGATTGCTTTCTGGATTCCAAGCCTCCCTTGTTTTTGCCTCAGAAAGCAGGCCGTGTGGGGCATACACGCATGGTTGGGCAGTAGTTTTCTGATGGCATGGCATAAAAAATGCGTTGATCCAATTGTGGACCTGATCCCTTTTGGCCAATGCATAGGAGAATATGCCATGTTGCTGCAACAAACCCCGGTGGAAAATTGGCAATCCATCCCATGTTCCAAATTTTCCAGCCAGCACAGCGAGCAAAATGAAGAGTATTTTTTTGCATTCGAATCCGCCGGAAATACCTCTTTTCCCGATGCGTTGCGTCAAATAGTGACCGACTACGCCATCCTCATGCAGCAGGAAGGGTTGGGCTTGGAAACAGAGATTTATCTGCGTTTGCATTTGAGCGATATCAGCAATCAGTCGGCCTTGACCCATCAGGTGTTGCGGGAACGCGGCACGTCAGGCATCTGTTATCTGGTTGGTCAACCTCCTGCCTCCGGGGCCAAAATAGCCTTGGAAGCGTATCATCTGCGTGGGCCGTCGGGCATCCGCAAGCAAAAACACCATCCCCAAACCCTGGAAGTGGAACATGGAGCCTATCGCTCCCTCTGGACCCGGAATCTCCCGGTGAATGCCATGGGTCGCACCTCGTTTGCCCAGACAGAAAAAATTTTCGCGGATCTGGCGATAACCTTGACCGGATGCCATGCCCGACTGCGCGATGACCTGATGCGGACATGGATTTATATTCGCGATATTGACAACAATTACCAAGGCGTGGTTGATGCCAGAATGGGCTTGTTTCATGACATCGGCCTGAATCGTCATACCCATACCGTCACCAGTACGGGCATCGAGGGACGCAGCGAAAAAGTCACGGATCTGGTGATGCTGGATGCGTTGACCATTACGGGTCTTGCCCCTGAACAAGTGACTTATTTGAATGCGCCGGAATTCATGTGTTCCACGTTTGATTATGATGTCTCTTTTGAGCGTGGCGTGCGGATTGTGTATGGAGATCGGGCGCATTTTTATATTTCAGGCACTGCGAGCATTGATCACAAAGGCAGAACCTTGCATGAAGGGGATGTGATCAAGCAATCCATTCGTACTTTGGAAAATATTCAGGCTCTGTTGTCCCCATATGGCGCAGATTTGCAGGATTTGAAACTCTTGACGGTTTATTTGCGGGATCCGGCTGATTATGCGGTGGTGAGCGCATGTTTGCATCAGGAATTGCCTCCTTTGTTGCCCAGAGTCATTGTTCTTGGATCCGTCTGTCGCCCGGCCTGGTTGATTGAAATGGAAGGCATTGCCGTGACTGCGGCTGGAGATCACCGTTTCGCCCATTTCTGTTGAATTTCAACACTCATTTGAAATTGTGACAAATTATGGAGTGTGAGTGCATCCACTCAAGAATCGATCTAGGGGAAGGAATCATTCCTGCATGAGCAAATTGAAAGTTTGGCTGGGCGATCTAAACTATAATAATTTTGGCAATGAATTCATGCTTTACGTACCCTTGAATATTGGGTATGTGGGCGGATATGCCCTTCAACAGTTGAAAGAAGAGATCGAACTGAAACTTTTCAAATACCCTGAACAGATGCTGGCACAGGCTGACATTGAACAACCGGATGTGATAGGACTCTCCTTTTATTATTGGAATACCAACCTCAACCACTCCGTCACACGGCAGTTACGCCGCAAACTGGGGGGCAAAACCATCATCGTATGGGGTGGGCCTTCGGTCGATACCGATCCTGGAGAACAGATCAGGCTCTTTGCTCGTTTCCAAGAGGTCGATCTCTTCATCGAAAACGAAGGGGAGATCGGATTTGCCAATCTGTTGCGCAGCGTGCTGACCCATGGTGCCCAATGGCGTCATCACCCCATGGATGGGGCGGTCTTTCTGCTTGAAAATCGCTTGATCACCAGTGGCCGTGCGGTCGGTTCCATTCTGGATCTGACCCATCTGGAATCTCCCTATCTGAATCGCCTGCTGGATCCCTTTCTGGATGGCACCTTGCGTCCCATTATTCATACCACACGCATGTGTCCGTATACATGCAGTTTTTGCGTCATGGGCAAAAACAAGGGTAAATTGCGTAGCGTACCCATGGAACGGGTCAAAGCCGAAATCGATTACGTTTGTGACCACTTTCGTGACCAACCCCATTTTCCTTTGTATATCGCAGACAGCAATTTTGGTATTCTGGAACGTGATGCTGAAATCGCAGATTACATCCGCAGCAAGACCGATACCGTCCAGTATCCCCGCTCGGTCTTTTATTATTGCGATAAAAATTTTGGCAAGCAGACCAGAGAAGTGGTGGAAAAACTGGCTGACATCTCGTTTTTGGGGTTGTCCATCGCCTTGCAATCGGAAAATCCCGCCACGTTGAAGGCCGTTCGACGACACAATCTCTCACAGGAAGAGATCAACGAGGCCATGCAATGGGCCATGTCGAAAAATTATCTCACCACCACGGAGTTGATCTTCGGATTGCCGTTTGAAACCCGCGAAAGTTTCGTGCAACTGCTCAATGACTCTGCCAGACGCGGTTTTGATAGCGTGTTGTGTCACAACCTGTTCATCATGGATGGCATAGAAATGAACCGGGAGAGCTATCGGAAGGAGCATGGACTGCAAACCCGCTATCGACAAATCGGAACCAGCTATGGAACCATCGGTGACGACTTTTGCGCGGAATCCGAAGAAGTGGTCGTGGCGAGCCATCATTTCACTTTTGATGATTTTCTGCTCGTGCGGGGGTTGAATTTCATGTATTACACGATTTTCACGCTGGATTTTTACAAATGGTTTTTCCAGTACATCCATCACCTGGGAATCCCGTTTGCGGATTTCCTCCAGGCTTTTGTCAACCCCTCCGAAGAAGATGCCATCCGGGAACCCCAATGGGCGCACTTCATGGAGGATTTGAAACAAGCCGTTCGCAACGAACTACATGATACGCCTGAAGCCAATCGTCAACATGCCCAGAACAGGTTCATCCTCCATGGCGAACGTGAAGGCCCTCCTACCCGGATCAATGTCTATTATGGTGCCCGTCTGATTTATCAGGAGAACTCCTGGTTGCGTCGCGTGTTGCTGCATCTGCTTTCCCGATGGTGTCAAACCATGGAACATTCCAATGAAACCAGTACCAAAGCGGAATTTCTGTTGGATCTCTGCTCTCTGGAACGCATTGATCTGTTTGATGAAAAGACCTCACAACCTTCCATGGTAACCCGGTATGACCTGATCGCCTGGAAAAATCAAAAATTCCAGTTTCCCATGGAACACTATCCCATCCAGCCCTCTGTGCTCTCTTTCACCATTCATCATGATCTGCCAGAAAAATTGGCTCACTTGAAACAGGAAATCTCAGATCATGACTCCAGTATGTTTTATTTCAAGGCAATGGATTTCATCATTCCTCGTCAATCACTGCTTTACCAATTGAACTATGCTGAATGAATCAAATCATATCATTCTCACCAACCATCAAAAACGATACCATGTCTTTTATGGTTGGTGAGAACGTTTCTGCTACTTCATCTCCCCAAAAATGGGGCGTTCATAGATGTCAGAGACATCAACCAGGATTAACGACCCGACAACAAGGCCAAAGCAATGGTGGGCTGTTGATTGGTCTGGGCCAAAATGGCAACCCCGGCTTGTTGCAGAATGGTCTGTTTGGTCAGATTGGCCGTCTCCAACGCAATGTCGGCATCCTGAATCCGGGAACGGGCCGCATCTGTGCTTTCCACCACATTGGACAAGTTGGCGATGATGTTCTCAAAACGGCTTTGCGCAGCACCCAGATTGGCTCGCAGAGAGGAAACCTTGTCCAACGCAGAATCAATCCGAGCCAGGGCCAATTCCGCACTGGCCGCCGTGGTGACGCCGATCAAGGATCCTGCCTTGCCAAGGGTCAAGGTCGAAGTGTCCGCCGCAGCAATCGACACCGTAACCGTCTGATTTTGATCATAGCCAATATGGAAGTTGCCAGTGAACAAAGAGGTAACTGCCAGGGCACCACCATCCGATGATCCGCCCAACAACCGGACACCATTGAATTTGGTGTTATAAGCAATCCTCTGCACTTCCGACAGCATCTGCTTGACTTCGTTGTTCAGGTTGGTACGATCCGATGAGCTGTACGTGGCATTGGAAGCTTGCACAGCCAATTCACGCATCCTCTGCAAGGCACTGGTGGTCTCATTGAGGGCACCTTCTGCCACCTGGGTCAAGGAAATACCATCATTGGCGTTACGAACCGAAGCGTTCATACCCCGAATCTGTGCCACCATCCGGTTGACGATGGCCAATCCAGCCGCATCATCTTTCGAGGTGTTCACACGCAATCCAGATGACAAGCGACCAAACGTCTTGGTCAACGCATCGGTACTCTTTTCCAACTGACGACGGGCATTGATGGATGCGATACTGCCATTAATGGTGAGAGCCATGGTCAAATCCTCCTGCAAATGTTCTCGATTGAGACTGCTTCAACCGAGTAATGCTGTTTCCTTCCCTGGTGAAAAATGAGTTATTCGTTTTACGGGCCTAACCCTGACCCGGAAACTGTCACCTGGCGATTGCTCTCGCCATCGTTGCCAGTAATGCCTTCCCTGGTGCATCATGAGTTATTCGTTTTACGGGCCTAACCCTGACCCGGAACCTGTCAACTGGCATTTGTTTTTGTCCATCGTTGCCAGTATCTGTTTGAATCTCTTGTCTGTCACCTTTCAGCTTCGACTTTGCAATCAGGCTTAATCAATTTATCGTCCAATCTCTCTTGCGACTTGAATCCTTTTTCCGCTTTTTTTCAGCGATCCGCATTTTTTTTCTTCTGACCTGTCAAGGGAGGTGCTTGATTGCGACCAAAATCTCCCTTAATCAAATTATCGGTTTGTCTCGGCATCGACTTGAGCAAAAAAATGCATCATGGCTCTGATTGATGCGTTATAATATTAGTTATATCTGTGACCCCTAAAAATCAAAACAATGCCTTGGCTTTATGGTTTTGACTCTCATTTTTGGCATTTTTTATCGCCAAAAAATCCTGTTCATTCCCATGAAGAAGGCATTGTTAATGCTTTTTATTTTTGCAGGTCAAAACAGATCAGGGTTTCCGCATGGAACGCAGCAGAGATTGGCCAAAAAGCAGCAGATTGTCGACATAGCCGTAGATCACAGGGATCACCAACAAGGACAAAAACGTCGAAGTGAGCAAGCCACCAATCACCACAATGGCCATGGGGGAACGAAAACTGGGTTCCGCGCCAATCCCCAAGGCCACAGGCAGCATGCCGGCTCCCATGGCAATGGTGGTCATGACAATGGGACGGGCACGCTTGTGACAGGCATCCAACAAGGCAGCCCGTCGCTCCATTCCCCGCTCCCGACGGGCCACCACCGCATATTCGACCAGCAGGATCGAGTTTTTGGTGACAATCCCCATGAGCATCAAAATGCCGATCACCGCTGGCATGGAAAAGGCGTTGTGCGTCACCAGCAAAGAGACAAACGCCCCACCCAATGAGAGCGGTAACGCAGCCAGAATGGTGATCGGTTGCAAAAAATCATGAAATAACAGCACCAACACGATATAAATACACAATACCCCCACCATCATGGCCCCGGCAAAGCCCCCAAACAGCTCTTTCATGCGTTGCGTCTCCCCGTCTGGGGGACGGACAACCCCGGCAGGCAGGGTTTGCATGACAGGCAGACGATTCACCTCGGCCAACACCTCACCAATGACGCGCTTGTCCAATTCAATATCGATACTGGCGCGGCGCATGCGATCCAAACGGTCGATCTGGGTGGCTCCGCTGTGCATTTCGACCGTGGCCACGGCTTCCAACGGGACGACTCCACTGCGTGCGGCCACTGGCACTTGACGAATGGTTGCCAGGTCATGACGCACCCCTGGAGTCAGACGTACCCGAATGGGCACCTGTCGTTCCGGCAAATTGAGCTTGGCCAGTTGGACCTTGAAATCTCCAGCCGTGGCCAGCCGGATAGCCTGAGCCATGGACTCTCCAGTCACCCCCAGATCCGCAGCCTTGGCGAAATCGGGCAGGATGTGAATTTCAGGACGCTCCAGACTGGCATTGGAGCGAATGTTGCCCACGCCTTGCAACGTGCGCGCCTCTTTTTCCAGGGCAATGACGGCTGTGGTGAGGGCGCGCGGGTCGTTGCTGGCCAATACCAGAGACAATTTGACCCCCATCGCGTTGGTATTGATGGAGTACCGTACCCCGGAGAGGGGTTGCAAAAGGGAACGCAATTCGTTTTCAATCTGGACCTGTTTTCGGTCGCGCTCGTGGCGGTCCACCAGGGTCAGGATCAGGGTGGCCTTGCGGACATCGAAGCTGGCAGCCCCTCCCAACGGTCCCCCTTCCGGGCTGGCCGCAGACCCCACCACCGCATAGATGCGACGGATCTCTGGAACCTGTTTGAGCAGGCTTGTTGCTTGATGAGTCGCTGCCAGAGTGTCCGAGAGCGAACTGCCAGGGGACAACTCCAGATTGACCATGGTTTGACTGCGATCTGCGGCAGGGACAAATCCGGTTGGCAACAAAGGAGCCAACGACAATGAACCGACAAAAAAAAGCACGGCAGCCAGCAAGGTCACCTTGGGGTGATTCAGACAGGCGGTCACCCAGACCATATAAATTTTCTGCCATCTGCTGTCGGCATGGATGGGGGGCTTGTCATGGGGACGGAGCAGGTAAGCGGCCATCATGGGGGTCAAGAGGCGCGCCACGACCAGAGAAGCCAGAATCGCTGCCACGGATGTCATGCCAAAGGCGCGAAAAAATTTACCCGGAATGCCGCCCATGAAGGCGGTTGGCAAAAAGACGGCCACCAGAGTCAAGGTGGTGGCGATGACGGCCATGCCGATTTCATCGGCAGCCTCCATGGCCGCCTGATAGGGAGGCTTGCCCATGGCTTGATGACGCACAATATTTTCCACTTCCACAATGGCGTCATCCACCAGAATGCCCACCACCAAAGCCAAAGCCAACAAAGTGAGGGTATCCAGGCTGAAATGGGAGAGTCTCATGATCAGAAAGGCCGGAATGATGGATAATGGCAATGCGGCAGCGGAAATCAATGTGGCGCGACCATCCCGCAAAAACCACCAGACCACCAGCACAGCCAGGAATGCCCCTTCATAGAGCAGTTCCATGGAGCCTTTGAAATTATCCAAGGCCGGGGAGAACGTGTCATAAGCCTCCATGAAGGTCACGCCAGGATGGGTTGCACTGAAGGCCTCGACTGCCCGGCGCACGGCCTGGGCCACCGAGACTTCGCTCCACCCTTTGGAGCGGGTCAGTTCAAAGCCCACCACACGTTCGCCATCCAGCAAGGCGATGCTGGTTGGTTCGGCCCGGTCATCGGTGATGGTGGCGATTTCAGCCAGGGCCATGGTGCGTCCCCCTGGGAGGGAGAGGTTCAATCGGGTCAAATCATCCAGGGAAGTGGATGCGGCCAGGGTTCGAATCGATTGGATCTCTCCGCCAATATCGCCGCGTCCGCCAGAAGCGTCCAGGCGGGTTTGACGCAGCAGGCGGGAGACATCTCCTGCTGTGATCCCCAGGGAGCGCATGCGTATGGGGTCCAGATCCACGCGGATTTCCCGTTCTGTTCCGCCCATGCGACTGAACTTGCCCACGCCAGGAACGGCCAGGAGGGTTTTGGCCAGTTCGTTGTCCACCAGCCAGGAGAGTTCAGCCTCGTCCATGATGGAAGAGCGAACCGCATAAGCGATCATCACGCCGCCGGTAGTGGTTTTTTTGGAGATCATCGGTGCGATGACATCCTGGGGCAGATCGCTGCGCACGGCATCCACGGCGTTGCGTACTTCGTTGAGGGCGACATCGACATTTTTGTCGATGTCAAATTCAACGCTGACGGTGACGGTTGAGTCGGTGAGAGTGGAGCGGATGTGTTCCACGCCTCCCAGAGAAGTCACCGCATCTTCGATTTTGCGGGCCACTTCGGTTTCCAGTTGGGCAGGAGCCGCCCCTTCCAGGGTGGTCATGATGGTGATGACAGGGACTTCGATATCGGGAAAATTTTGAATGCCCAGGCCCCGGAACGAGGCCAGACCCAAGACGGTCAACAAGGCGAACAACAAAATGGCTGGTACTGGGTGGCGAATGGAGAGCGAGGAGAAATTCATGGTGTACCTCCGGTTGTCAGTACCTTGACCCGATCTCCATCTTTCAGGAAATCTCCTCCAGAGACCACCACCGAGGCTTGTTCTGTCAACCCGGAGAGAATTTCGATCCGTTTGTCTTGTTGACGACCTGTGGTGACTTTGTGTCTGGTCACGTGTTCCTGGGCTAAGACCTCAAAGACATAGGAAAAACCATCGTTGAGAACAATGGCGGATTGCGGCAAGGTCAGGGCTTCAAGCATGCCCAATTGGATTTCTCCCTGGGCAAACAGGCCTGCCTGGACAGGGGCTTCTTTGGGCAGATCAAAATAGACCAAACCTTTGCGGGTTGTCGGATCCTGTGTTGGGGCGATTTGTCGCAGAGTGGCTTGTGTGGTTTGTCCGTTGGAGAGGGTAAGTCGGGCATGCAGGTCCGGTTTGATCCGGGTGAGTTGGTAGGCGGTCAATTCAGCCCGCCATTCCAGGCGTCCTTGACGGACCATGCGAAACAATTCGCTGCCGACCTGGACCACGGATCCAAGTGTGGCTGTACGGGAGGCGATCACCCCGTCATCTGCGGCCAGGATGCGGGTTTGGCGCAGATGGACCTCTTCCATTTCCAGTGCGGCCTGGGCGGCGGCGAGTTGGGCTTGGGCCGAGGCTTCGCCCAACAGGTATTCGGTACTTTTCTGTTCGGAGAAGGCCGATGTGCCTTTTACACCTCGCGCCCGATTTGCATTGGCTGTAGCCAAAGCCAAGGCAGCCTTGGCGCGGGTTACATTGGCTTGTTGGGCCAAGAGAGCCGCCTTGACTGTGGCATCATTCAGGCGGACCAGTTCCTGGCCTTGTCGTACCACGCTGCCCACATCCACCAGCAGGGATGTGATGGCCAATCCGCCAATTTCCGAGGCCACCAGGGCTTCCTGCCAGGGAAAGATGCCTCCGTTGGCCAGCAGGGTATGGGGCCAGACTTCATGCTGTAGATGGGTGGTGGTGACGGAGAGGACGGCTTTTTCTTCTTTGGAAACAGGTGGGGCCGGGGTGACGGTGGATGGCAGGCAGCATATGACCCCTAGGGCCACAGCCAACCAAGACAAATCAAGTTTCATGATGGTTCTCTCATTCAATAAAAAATTAAAAAAAGGGTGGAGGGGTCTGGGGAGGCCGTGAGCCGCCTCCCCAGGAAGTTTTTCTTTGAGGAGGGGCCTGAACGGTAAGGTTCAAAGGGTTCCCAAGGTTGGTGAATGTTATGTTTTCCACTTGTAAGATCAATGGATTAATGCTAGATTGTATCACCAATTCGTTGAATCGGAAACGATCAAAGCAACCCGTTCAATCGGTTTATGCGCAAGCCTTGACTCTGGATCCAAAAAGAGAACTTGAATGCCTGTAATCTCCATGTTTTATGGAATCATCGTGTTTATGTGTTTCATGGATGATGAGTGTCACCATATTCCCCATATTCATGTACAGTACCAGGACTACAAGGCTGTTTATTCTCTGCTGTCTGGGGAGTGTCTCGCTGGCACTCTGACGCCGGGCAAGACAAAACTGATCCAGGCCTGGATTGAGATCCATCAAGATGAATTGTTGGCCAATTGGCAATTGGCTGTGCAGGGCAAACCTCTTTTTCGTATCAAGCCACTGAAATGAATGAAGAATATATAATAACACCAGCAGTTTTGGAAGTCGATGTAGTGCCAAGTCATCACCTGAAATTGCGTTTCGACAATGGTGAGGAACGCCTGTTTGATGTACGTCCTTATCTGGATCGAGGAGTATTTCAAAAATTACGTAATCCGCATCTGTTCGCTTTGGCGCGGGTAGCCTTTGGGACAGTGACTTGGCCTGGAGAACTGGACATCGCCCCGGAAACTCTTTATGTGCGTTCCACGCCGATCATGCAAAATGAATGGTTTGGCAACCTGGAGAAGTGACAATGTCTGGATTGCAACAAACTGAAATCCCATGCATGACGGTTGAGGAGTTTCTGCAATGGGAGAGTGATACGGATATCCGCCATGAATTGATAAATGGTCACATTATCGCCATGGCACCACCCTCTTTAGTTCATGGCAAAATTCTCGCCAAACTTACCGTCGCCATTCAGAGGCAACTTCCTCCCCCGTGTTATGTAATTGTGGAAGCTGGCATCCGGTTGGCTGACCAGGCCAACAGCTTTTATCAAGCTGATCTGGCTGTCAGTTGTGCCTCTTTTGAACTGGAAGATCGTTGTTTGCCTGAACCTGTTATGATCGTGGAGATTTTGTCACCTTCGACACAATCCCATGATCGTGGAAACAAGGTTTCGGCTTATCGTACGCTCTCTTCTGTGCGTGAAATCCTGTTGGTTTCTTCAACCCATGTTCATATGGAACTGTGGCGGCGCACTCCTGATGGATGGCTGGTGATGGACTTGATCGGGCGTGACACACGATTGGTATTGGAATCCATTGGTGTTGAATTGACCTTGGCGGAAATTTACGCTGGAATTGACTATATGGGATGATTTTTTCATCTGGTCACGGTCCCTGTCCAATCCTGAATGGTGGCAGTACCCATGATCACGGATCCATTGTGGTGAGAGTGTATTGAACAAAACAGCATCTGCGGATCCAATCCCCCTTTATCGTCCTGATTTGACCCACAGGGATGAACAGGCGGTCTTGTTGCAAATAGAGCGGGCACCGTTTCGGGATGATGCCCAACTCTTGCGCTGGGAGGCGGCCTGGAGTGATTTATGGGAACGGCCTGCTGTGGCATTTGGTGACCATCAGGAACCTGTTCGATTGCTGAAAACCATTCTGGGCTGGCGTTCCGGGGATGTGGTGGAAGGCGACCTGTTGCTGGATCCGGTTTGGCGTGAAGCCCTGGAGTCGTCCTGGCTGCATTTGGGGGTGCGGGATGTGGATGGTGTGACTGGTCAAGCGGTGGGGGAGTGTCCAATTCCTCCTGACAGTGGCATCCTGCAAGCCGTACTGATGCAACACCCGTTTGGTTTGCCCACTCCGCAACCAGCCCGTGATATCTGGATCCTGGAGGAGATTTCCGCGCTGTTGCGCCCCATCAAGGGGTGTGGCGACGGTGCGATCCAATTGCTGAACCTGGAAGGACCGCGCATTTTACCCGTTGGTATAGGGTGCGTGCTGCTGTCACGGGATCAGGGATTGATGGATCAACTGGCCCAATTGAGACGCTATCCTCCAAGTGGCACGGCGTGCGCGCTCGGTCTCTCCCAGTTGGCAGGATTGATGCAACGCCTGCAACGACGACAGGAATTGGCAGAACGTTATTTGACCT
>JAMOBH010000296.1:0-7252 GCA_039908085.1 Magnetococcus sp. YQC-5 | reverse complement strand
ATAAATAATAAATAAAAAATAAAAAAAAAGGGTGGGGGGTTTGGGGGGCGGTTCACCGCCCCCCAAGGTTTTGCCTCAAGATCCGCCGCGACTCTGGAGATAATCGACCATTTCGTAGCGATGGTTGTCTTTGGCGGCCTTGAGGGGAGTGCGTCCATTGAGATCGGTGGCGTTGATATCCGCGCCCAGGGTCAACAACAGTTCCGCCTCCTGCAAGCGTCCCCGGATGGCGGCGAAATGCAGGGCGGTTTTGCCGAATTTGTTCTGGATTGTGATGTCAGCACCATGCTGTATCAATCGTTGGGCCACAGCGGGTTGTCCGTGGAAGACCGCGCAATGCAGCGGGGGGCCTCCATCGGCATTGCAGATATCCACGTTCGCCTGGTGGGTCAAGAGCAATTCTGTCAATTCCAGGAATCCCTCCTGAGCGGCATGAAACAGGGGCGTTTCACCGTGTCGATCCTTGGCGTCAACCAGAGCACCGGCATCCAGCAGAATTTTGGCCGTTTCTGTGTGCCCCCAGGAAGCTGCCCAATGGAGCGGGGTTTCTTTATCCATGTCTTGTGCATTGGGATTGGCACCGTGTTTCAGCAATTGTTGCGCCAATTGGGAAAAACCTCTGACAGCCACCCAATGCAACGGGGTCCAACGTTGGGGATCTTCAAGGGTGACCAGGGCACCGCTGTCGATCAACCGGGTGGCCAATTCCACGGCTCCTTCCTGGATGGCCCGATGCAACGGGGTCCAGCCTTCGGCATCGCGGGCATTCAGATTCTGGTTTTCAGCCAACAGGCGTTCCACATCGTCAGGAATGCTCCATACATCATGTGAGGATCGCGCCATCACCCTTGCTCCATAAATGCAATATCAAGGATATTCAAACTACGGTTTTTTAGTAGTGTCAATCCTCATTCAAGTATAAACATGTCGTTCAGGCTGGCCAGCTTCAAAAGATTGGCTGTTTTTGGTGTCAGATTGATTAATCTGACATGGGCTTTTTCGCCTCCAGCGTGTTCCCGCAGCACCAGCAACATCCCCATGGCGGAACTGTCCATGAAGGTTACCCCAGCCATATCCACCACATATTTCATATGACCTGGGTGATGGCAATAGGCTTCACGAAAGTCCTGACGTATCTTGAAGGTGAACTCGCCGCGCAAGGTGATGCGAACTTCAGTGTCGGTTTTTGTCGAAGTGACCGGAAGAGTGCCCTTGGCAGGTGAACGCGACATGGACATTGGATCGTTTGCAAAAGAAACCATTTTTTCAGGCATCCCTTTCATGCAAAAAAAGTGTTGAGAGGAGGTTTGAAATGCATCAACAATTAGAGTGCCATTGGTCGTGTCAATTCAACTGATCCATTGATATGGATTGAATATCATCTTTGCATTTCATGCGATATGCAACCAAAAAAAAAGGGATCTGGCCATTTTCATGCCCCACGGCGGGAGGGGCTGGTGCAATTGAATGGGATACGGCCATGCGGCGAAAGGAATCATGAAAAGTTCACCAGGGCCATCAAACTGCGGTAGTGCTTGAGCATTGCAAGTGAGCCAGGGTCTTCTTCTGGTTTGGGGGGGCATGGCCGTTCATTCCAATCCCAATTCACCCCCCCAGGAAGCCTTCCTGAGCCATGCTGATACACTTGTCCTGCGCGGTGATGAGGTGATCCACCAAACGAATCCCAATGGGAAACAAGGCGTTGGTCAATAATCGGGTCAGATTGCGATCCGCCTGGGAAGGGGTGGTCGATCCGCCAGGATGGTTGTGCGCCAGGATCACCTCGACGGCCTTGTGTCGCAAAGCCGCTTCCACCACCTGTCGGGGATGGACATGGGCCTCGGTGACGGTGCCTCGACTCAACAGGGCCGGAAACAACAGTCTGGCGCGCTGATCCAGGCACAATACATAAAAGACCTCTTCGGTACGCCCTGCGGTCAAGGCCAGGACATATTTGGTCGCTTTGAGGGGATCGCTCAAGGAGGGTTTTTCGCGGGAGACATGACTGAGCATATAACGTCGTGTCAGGGGTGGAATCAGCGCGAGAAAACTGGCAGCTGCCTGACCCATGCCTGGAATGGCGGCCAGATCCGATGGATCGGCTTCCAATGCAGCGGAAAGACCGCCGAAACGTCGCAACAAGAGGTGGGCCAGGGCATTGGTATCCTGGCGGGGCAGGGCATTGAACAACAGGAGTTCAAGTACCTGATGATCCTCGAATCCCTCCAGCCCCTCTTCCAGAAAACGTTTCCGTAGCCGTTGTCGATGACCTCGATGCAGATCGGCCTGATCATTTGCTTTGTCCATTTTCTCACCTTGCCTATGCCGAACCGATCCAAGGATGCTATCATCCATGCCATTTTCCTGATTAACGCCTGTTGGATTGCAAGGAGGCATCCTTAAATCAATGAACGAGTCCTTGTCCGATGCCGAACCGCCACTGATGGATGAATTTCCCGATCCTGATTATGACGAGTTGGCAGAGCCAGAGGCGTATTCCTCTGCGCCGACCCCCACCAGACGCCCCCTTTTTTCCCATGAGGCCGAACAATCCGTCTTGGGGGCCATTTTGTTGGACAATGCCGTCATGGATCATGTGGCGGATCTTCTGGTCCCGGAAGACTTTTATGTCGGGGCGCATCGCATTGCGTTTCAGGCCATGGTGGCCATTCTGGATCGTGGAGAACCCGCTGATCCTATCATACTCAAACAATATCTGGAAAAACACAATGAACTTGATGCGGTTGGCGGGGCGAGTTATTTCGCGCGTCTGATCGACACGGTTCCGGCCACGGCCAATGCCAAGGCCTATGCCAGTCTGGTGCGGGACAAGGCGATTTTGCGCACCTTGGCCAGTACGGCCTCGTCCATTGCCGATGATGTCTATCGCAACACCAGCCAGGTTGTGGATGAACTCCTGGACTCGGCGGAACAGCGGATTTTTGCCGTTGGGGAGAGTCGCGCCAAACGGCGTTCCAATTATACCCAGATCAAACTCATTCTGCCGCCCATTTTCGAGCGTCTGGAACTTCTGATGTCCCGTCAGGAAGCTGTCACGGGTGTGCCAACGGGTTATATCGATCTGGATCGACTGTTGGCGGGTTTGCAGAAATCCGATCTGCTCATTTTGGCGGGTCGGCCAGCCATGGGCAAGACTTCGCTGGTGATGAACATCGCCGCCAATACGGCCATGGACCATCAAACTCCGGTGGCGGTTTTTTCATTGGAAATGTCCAAGGAGCAATTGACCACCCGTCTGCTTGCCTCCACGGCCAGGGTTGATGCCCAGGGATTGCGTACCGGCAAACTTCGGGATGAGGATTACAACAAACTGGTCCATGCTGCCCAGGGACTCTCGGAAGCTCCCATTTTCATCGACGACTCCCCGTCACTGTCGATCATGTCCTTGCGGGCCAAGGCGCGCCGGATGAAACGGGAAAAGGGGATTCAACTGCTGATTGTCGATTATTTGCAACTCATGCAGGGTGAAAACACGCAAGAAAACCGGGTCCAGGAGATCTCCCAGATCAGCCGTGGTCTGAAGGGACTGGCCAAGGAGTTGGACATCCCGGTATTGGCCTTGTCGCAGCTCTCCCGCAAGGTGGAGGAGCGGCCCAACAAGAGACCGTTGTTGTCGGATCTCAGGGAATCCGGCTCCATTGAACAGGATGCGGATATCGTCATGTTCGTGTACCGGGAGGAGGTCTACAAGGAAAACGATCCTTCTTTGATTGGACTGGCTGAAGTGATCGTGGCCAAGCAGCGTAATGGTCCCACAGGCACGGTCAAATTGAGTTTTCAGAAACAATACACCCGTTTTGACAATCATGCTTCCACGGAATATGTCACGGGATATGGAGGGTGATGTGGTTGTGATGGAAGGGAGACCCACCTGGTTGGAAATCGATCTGGATGCCATTGTCCATAATTTTCATGTGGCCAAACAGGCGTCGGGAGATCAGACTGCGGTTTTTCCGGTCATCAAGGCCAATGCCTATGGTTTGGGAGCTGTTCCCATTGCCCAGGCACTCATTCAGGCTGGAGCGAACGGGTTTTGTGTGGCACTGGTCGAGGAGGCCCGTGTGCTGCGTCAGGCCGGAATTGAGGCACCGTTGGTTTTGCTGTCTGGTTTTACGCCAGGGGTGGAACAGGCGATTATTGATCTGGATGTGCAACCTGTGCTGTTCGAGATGGAGGCGGCTCGCCGTTTGAGTCGGTTGTGTACGGCTTTGGGGGTGGAGGTTTCGTTGCACATCAAGGTGGATACCGGGATGGGACGCATGGGTTTTGCTGCTGTCAAAATTCCAGCGATCCTGGAGGAGCTGGAGCGTTTGCCTGGGTTGCGATTGATTGGGATTCTTTCTCATCTGGCTTGTGCTGATGATTTGGCAGGCACACAAACTGCGTCTCAACTGGCTCTGATGCACAACACCGTCAAGCAAGCTGATGGAGACGGGGGGGGGTTGATCAGGTCGATGGCCAACAGTGCGGGGGTGTTGGGTCATCCTGCGACCCGGCTGGATTGGATTCGTCCTGGTATTCTGTTGTATGGGGCTTCACCATTTTTTCCAGAGCGTAGCTGGAAGCAGGATGGATTGCGGCCCGTGGTCCGTTGGGTGACGCATCTGGTTGCCATTCGGGAAGTGGCTGCTGGCACGCCTTTGGGATATGGTCATGATTTTGTCACCCGGCGATTTTCGCGGATTGGGGTGCTGCCGGTGGGGTATGCGGATGGTTTGAGTCGATGCGTGCAGAATCGGGCCTGGGTTTTGACGCATCAGCATCGTGTTCCTGTGGTCGGACGGGTTTCCATGGATTTGACCATGGTGGATCTCACTGATTTTCCAGAGGTCTCGACTGGCAGTCGTGTCACGTTGCTGGGTGAGGAGGGACAGGAATTCATCGGTGTGGAGGAGATGGCAACCTGGATGGAGACCATTCCCTATGAGGTGTTGTGTCGATTGGGCGCGCGACTGCCACGATATCATCTGACTGCCAATAAACCATTCGGCACACATTTTGCGACTCCCTTTGCATAATCCAATTTCGCCGCACCCCTGATTACCAAGGACGGCATCTGAACTCATTTGCAAAGGAGACTTCCCATGGCCGGCACTCCAAAAGACTTGGATCCTATCCGACATGACCAACCCGCCAACACCAATGACATCTTCATCGCTCCCAATGAAGGCAATCGCAAGTCGGTTATCAGTCAGAGAAGGAGAATCGGCAAGCATTTGACTGAATCCCTGATTGCTGCGGTGGTTGGGGGTATTGTTACCATAATGGTATGGCATCAGGCATCGCCGCCGGTTACATCCAAGACGGATGTGAAAACCACAGTTGAAGCCAAAAACGAGGCCATGCCGGAAGCCAAGAGTGAGTCCAAGCTGGAAGCCAATAGCAAGGTCACTACTGACAGCAAGGCCGACAAGGCTGGTCCATACGACAGCCTGGATGAATACATGGCCACGCCCAAGGGTGATGCCAAGGCTGCTTTGGACAAACATCAGGGGCCTTCCTCGATTGATCCCCAGGATGCGGCCAAGGCCAGGGAGTTGGAACTCAGCAAGTTGGCTGCCAAGGAGGATTCCAAGGACAAAACCAAGGCCATTCCTCTGGATGATTCCATATATGACGCCATGTATGACTCCATGGATGACCCCACGGAAGATGCATCGGCCAAGTCCGGTGAGGATCACAAGGCACATCCCAGGGCCATGATGGTGCCCAAGCCCAAGGAGCCTGTGGCATTGAAATCCATGGCTGATGCCCATGTTGATCACAAGGCGGATGCGACTCCAAAAGCTAAAGTTGTTTCATTGAGCAAGGGGGATGTCAAGCCTGTGGCTTTGGTCAAAGATGAATCAAAGGGTGAAGCCAAGGTTGAACACAAGGTGATTCCGGTCCTCAGGGCAGATGCGAAGATTGAGCATAAGAGTGTTCCTGCAAAGCCTGACGCCAAGCCTGAAAGCAAAGTTGTTCCAGAGAGCAAGACCGAGACCAAAACGGCTCATGCTGCCAAGGCTGAGACCAAGGCCGCCCCGGAAGCCAAGACCGAGACCAAAACGGCTCATGTTGCCAAGGTTGAGACCAAGGCCGCCCCGGAAGCCAAGATCGAGACCAAAACGGCTCATGTTGCCAAGGCTGAGACCAAGGCTGCCCCGGAAGCCAAGGCCGAGAGCAAAACGGCTCCTGCTGCCAAGGTTGAGACCAAGTCTGTGGCCAAGGCGGAAACCAAGGCTGAATCAAAGGGCAGTGCGACCGCTGCTGGTGCCGTGGAGGCACCGGCGAGTGTGACCAAGGTCTCTTTTCCTGAGGCGCAAGTGGATGGCAATTATTTGGTGACAGCCGGTACGTTTTCCAATATTCAGGGTGCGGAAAAGGTGCGCAAAAAGCTGGCTGATGCGGGAATTCATGTACGTCAACGCAAGAGTACCTTGAACAAGCATGTGGTGTATCATTTACTGATTGGACCTTTTGCTTCCACTGAAGTGGCCTCTTTGGCGGTTTCGACCATCAAGGAGAAGGTGGGTATTGAAGCGCGTTATATGACGTTGCCAGAAGCCACCACAAAGGAGACGGCGCAAGCTGCAACCGTCAAGAAGCCGGTAGCTGTTGCCTCAGCCAAGAGTGAGACCCCGGCCAAGAGTGAGACCCCGGCCAAGAGTGAGACCACAGCCAAGAGTGAGACCACAGCCAAGAGTGAGACCACAGCCAAGAGTGAGACCACAGCCAAGAGTGCAGCCCCGGCCAAGAGTGAGACCACAGCCAAGAGTGCAGCCCCGGCCAAGAGTGAGGCCCCGGCCAAGAGTGCGGTCGCATCCAACATACCCAAGGAAGTGGCTCAACCCAAAGCTGGCGCGTTTGTGGCAACCGCTGGTTCTTTCAGTGATCTTGACAATGCCAACCAATTGCGGCGTCGTCTGGCCGAGCGGGGTATTGCCTCGTATACCAAGACCGGTGTGGTCAATGGCAAGGAATTCACTCATGTCATCATCGGACCCTTTCCGACGCGTCACGAAGCGGACCTGACGATTGGCAGTCTCAAAAAAGATATCGGCGTCATGGCCAAAGCCCTCCAAGTTCAATAAAATCAGCAAATAAAACCGTGAGGGATCTGGGGGGGCATCTGCCCCCCTTTTTTTTTGTTGGGTCTGCAACATCCCATGGCAATTGCATGCTTGCTTGATTGAGAGGTATCCGCCAATTTCTCCCCGTCAAGCAGCGGCCTTGATTTTCGGTTGCATCT
>JAMOBH010000295.1:0-7276 GCA_039908085.1 Magnetococcus sp. YQC-5 | reverse complement strand
AATTCCTGGGGAGGCGGTGAACCGCCTCCCCAGACCCCTCCACCCTTTTTTTTTAATCATTTGATCAAGCACGCTCCATCCCCAGAATCTGCCGAAAAAACAACTCCGCTTCTGGCGGCGTGGAGGTGAAATGAACCGTCTGACGCCCATCCCCTTCATCCTCGGTCAAAACCTTGCCATAGAGTTGATTGGTAATGGATATCCCCTCCGCATCAAACAACTCGATATGCACATTGGTCAACCGTTCCACATGCATCTCGGAAACAATCTCCGCCAACGGGGGGGCGAGGGCCGTCAATCGGCCTGCATAAGCAAACACACCAGCATGTTTGCCTTCCATAACACGAACCCGTACCTCCAAGGAAACAGCAAGCAACTGAAGCGCGATTTTTTCAGTTTTGGACAACTGAAGCGCGAACGAACCCCCAATGCCACTCACTTGATGAATGGTGATGGGACGTCCCGCCCCCTTGGGCATCACCTCCCAACTTTGATCAAGAGTCAAAAGGCCTCCACAAGCCTTGGCCGTGGCGTCCGAAACCAAAATCTGCCCCCCCACTGTCAAAGACTCAATGCGTGCAGTCAGGTTGATGGCAGCACCTACCACCCCATATTTGGTCCGCTTGTCCGAACCAATATTGCCAGCCACCACCAGACCCGTATTCAGTCCCACACCCATCATGAATTCCGGAAACCCCAGCTCCCGGTTTTTGGCGTTGACTTGCGACATGGCCATCTGCATCGCCACCGCACATGCCACGGCCCGTTGCGGGTCGTCCGAACGTGAAATCGGGGCACCAAAAAGGGCCAATATACCATCCCCCATAAATTCAATAATGGTGCCTTGATAACGCAATAAAATTTCAGTCATTGTCTCCAGATACATGTTCAGCATCATGACCACGTCTTCCGGGGATCGCCGCTCGCTCAAGAGCGTAAAACCCCGCAAATCAGACATCATGACCGTCACTTCCTTCTTTTCCCCTCCCAGACGCAAACCATCCGGTGAATCCAAAATGCTCGCCACCACATCTTCAGACATGTAACGCCCAAACGTGGCTCGAATGAACTGATTCGCCCGATCCAGCAACTCATAGGCCTTTTTTTGCTCGTCCAGTACCGCAACCAGGTTGTCGTTAAGCGTGCGGATTTCCTGGTTGCTCTTTTCAATCTGCTCACGCGCCCGTTTCAAACCCAAATGGGTCTTGATACGGGCACGAACAATGGTGGAACTGTAGGGTTTGGTAATGTAATCCACCGCACCCAACGCCAAACCGCGCTCCTCATCATGCGGATCCCCTTGCCCGGTGACAAAGATCACCGCAACCCCCTGAGTCTGCGGATTTTCATATAAACGTCTGCACACTTCAAAACCATCCAGATCTGGCATGACAATGTCCAACAGGATCAATTCCGGCTTGTGATCCAACACAACCCGCATGACATCCTCACCTTTGGTGGTCACGGAAATGGCATAATCATTCTTCAACAATTCAGCCAAAATCTTGATATTACCAGGAATGTCATCAACAATGAGAATTCGCGGCTTGTTCTCAACAGAAGTCATCACAACTCCTTATCATGAATCCCTGGCAACTCAACCAGAGTGGCCAAGGCGGTTGTTGCACCGGTAAAATCCAATTGATCAATACATTCTGCAAGCAATTTGAATGGTTCCTTGAGATCATCCTGTTGCATGAAGGGTTTCAACTCCTCCAATTTCGTCACGGCATCAAAATCTTGCAATTGAATGAGTTTTGCCAATTCAAGCAATAAGGGTTGAAGCCTCTCCTGGTCAAATGGCTCAGGATTGACCGATCCAACCTCCAGTGGTTCCTCAGCCGGGAGTGCGGCCACAGCAGTGACCAAGTCATGCAAGTCAGTCTCGAAACTCTCAAGCAACTTGGGCCATCTGGATCGTTCATTATTTTTGATCCCGGCCTCCAACGCACGGGTGGACTCGAACAATGCCAAAGCCGACATGTTGCCTGCCATGCCCTTGACTGTGTGAATCAAATGGAGCGAGGATTCCATCTCTGCCCGGTTGCGACTGGCCATAGCGGTTTTGATCCTCAGGGCAGCATCGGCGTAATGAGCTTGAAATTCCTTCAAAATCGAGCGCAACAAGGACCGGTTGCCATTCAAACGAGCCAAAGCAGCACTCATGTCAATGCCTGGCACAACCATGGGCGCGTCACCAACCACCGAACCGGAGTCATGTGCCAAAATCGAAGAAGGTACGGTTGGACCGATTCCTTCCCTGGGTGTGATCCAACGCAGCAATGCGGCAAACAATTGATTTTTGTCGATGGGTTTGGTGAGGTGATCATTCATACCCACTTCCAGACATTTTTCCCGGTCACCACTCATGGCATGCGCGGTCATGGCAATAATGGGCAATCCGGTCCATTGTGGGTTCTGTCGAATCTGGATCGTTGCGATATGGCCATCCATCTCTGGCATCTGCACATCCATCAATACGAGGTCAAAACGTTCTTGTGTAATTTTTTGGATCGCCTCCAAGCCATTTTCCGCCACTTCGACTCTCACATCCACGGCCTTTAATATCTCGGTGGCCACCAGACGGTTGATGGCATTGTCCTCCACAAGCAAAATGCGCGCCCCTTTCAATTGCCCCTTCACCTCCGTCAGGTCCAGCAGCTCCGGTCCCTGCCGCAAGGCATGAGTGATGCCTGGTTGGCAAAGGTTCATGATGGCGTCAAACAAGCCAGAACAATTGACCGGCTTGACCAGCATGGCACCGATTCCAGCCAAGCGCGCTCGATGATAATAGCTATCTTTGGATTGCAAGGCGGTTAACAGAATTATTTTGGGACGCTGTTCCTGTGGGAGTGCCGCGACCATTTGTTGGAACATGAGCAAGCCCTCCTCCTCCGGCATCCCGCAATCCAGCAGAACCAATTGATAAGGCCTGTCGCCTTGCAACCCGGTTTGCAAGGTGGCCAGGGCCTCGGTGCCCGTCCCAACGGCTGTGCTTTGAAAACCGAACAAGCCAACCATTTGTTGCATCGCTTCACGTGCCGCCGAATGATCATCCACAATCAACACGTTGAGTGGATTCATCTGGCTTGGCAAACTCAATCGCGAAACTGTGGTGGAAGAAAGTCCAAACCTGGCAGTGAAGAAAAATGTGCTGCCTACCCCCTCGGTACTGGTCACCCCAATCTGCCCACCCATCATTGTAACCAATCGCTTGCAAATAGTCAGACCCAAACCAGTCCCCCCGAATTGGCGCGTCGTGCTGGCATCCGCCTGGGTAAACGCCACAAACAACCGTTGGATTTGTTCCTGGGACAAGCCAATCCCCGTATCCCGCACCGAGAATTCCAACGTGATCTCTCCCTGCCCCTCCTGGAGCGTTCTGACCCGCAGTTCCACTTCACCTGTTTGGCTCTTGATGAATTTCATGGCATTGCCAAGCAGGTTCAACAAAATCTGTTCCAAACGTAAAGCATCGCCCAGCAACTCGAAATGACATTCATCGCCGATATTGAGGATGAATTCGATCTTTTTTTCCGCAGCCTGGGCGCGAAAGAGATCGGCCATATGGTCGAAGACATCAAGAAGCAGAAAGGGTTCGTATTCCAGATCCAGCTTGCCTGCCTCAATTTTGGAAAAATCCAGAATGTCATTGATAATACGCAGCAAAGAACGGGAAGAGGAGGCGATTTTGGTCAAATAATCCCGCGAACGTTCGGTCAATGGGGTTTGCAAAGCCAAATCCGTCAAACCCATGATGGCGTTCATGGGCGTGCGAATTTCATGACTCATGTTGGCAAGAAATTCGGATTTGGCGCGGGTGGCTGCCTCCAAAGCAGCTCTTTGCTTGGCCAAATCAGAGGCCATCTGCTGAAAAGTCCCTGCCAGTTGGCCCATTTCATCCTGGGCATGAATCTCAATGGGGGTATCAAAATGGCCCTTGCCGATTTCAATGGATGAAATGCGTAGCGATTCAATGGGGGTGGTGATGAGTTTTTGCAGCCTGGAAGCCAGAAAATAGGTCAGCAACAAAGAGAGTAACAAAGTGCTTGCAACCAAATAGGTGGTTTTTAGCAATTGTTCTTCCAACCCCTCCAGGTCGGCATGGATGAAAATGGTCCCGATGGTTTCTCCATCCAACAAAACAGGTTGTTGCAAAACCAATTCATCATTCTCATACTTGGCTGAACGGTCATGAATATGACTATAAAAATGAAATTCTTCTTTTTCAATACTACGGTCTGGACGAACATAACTGGCAAAGAGTTTCCGCTCCAGTGTGAACAAGGCGGCGGCATGAATAGAGTGGTTGGCTTTCAGGGCTTGCAAAATGTTCCGGGCCGTATCCGGGTCATTGAAGGTCAAAGCCGCACGACTGTTCAATGCGACAATCTCCATTTGCGTGGCAATGTTGCTGGCCAGTGCATCCCGTTCTTGCATGTATTCGCCGACCGAAAAGATGATTATTGGCAGCAGCAGGGTGAAGCCACTGAGCAATGTCATGACAATAACAAGTTTTTTTCGAATCGACAGATTTTTGAATCTCATGAAAGCATGGCTATTTGATGACATGGCCCACCTGCAACAGCGTGGCACTGATTTTCAATCCAGCCGCCCGTGCGTTCTCCTGGTTGATGGCAAAGCGTAACGTATCCTGGACCGGGACAAAATGAATCATCCCACCTTGTTGAACGAAATCGGGCCTATCGCCAACTGTCAGGACCGGTTTACCCTGGATGGCTGACAGAATCGCACTCCATTTCTCCTGCTCTGACACGGCAATGAACAGCAGATGACACGTTGTAGCCTGTTGACCGGTCTCCGGGTATGCAAGGGAAATGGAACGGTTGTTGGTAGTCTTTTTGGTCAGCGCATCCAGCACAGCACCAAACGGATTCTCTCCCATAACGCAGAGGCGAAAGGGTGCCTGTTCATTCGCAAAGGCACTGGGTGGCCAGGTGACAAATTTGGTGAAATGGTACAGATACGCCCCCTTGACCTGGTATTCGGATGGCTGATCGGCACACGCCTTCCACCCTGTACCCATCATCAGGAGCAGAGCAACGTATGAATACCAGGAGCGCATCGGGTTCAAAAATTCCAATCGAGCTTGGCAAAGAAACTGCGGGGAATTTCACTGTTTTGGATGCTCGTCCCCTGAAATTCGGGGTGCTGAGTGTCGAACAGGTTTTGACCGGCCAGGCTCAAATGCACGGCTTTGGTCGGTTTCCATCCCAGTCTGAGATCCACGCGCTGCACAGAGGGAATGTTCAGGTGCGAAAGTGTGGAAACATGATACCAGGCAGCATCCAGTTCCAAGTCATGGGGCAGATTCAGATAGGAACGGAGCTGAAATTGATGTCTGGGAATGTCGTTGGCCGTGGCCAGCGTGGAGTTATCCGTGGAGGTGTCAACCAGATCCAGGTTCATTTTGAGCCAAGTGTGGCTGACGCGTAATTTCCAGGATTCCATGGCCTGCCAGTTCACCGATGTTTCCAAGCCATAGGTGGCACCCGTAGCGTTGTTGGCAAAGGTTTGGGCCAGCGTAAGGCTCTTGGTAATGGGATTGAAGAGGGGCGGCAGGTTTTCCATGGTGCCCAAATGATCGTATCGATTATAAAACGCCGCCACATCCAGAGAGAGTCGGGTCATGGGTTGGGTGCGATAGCCGACCTCATACGCCCACACCGTTTCCGAAATGACCTCTGGATTGCCTTGGATGATGAGTCGGGTGGTCGAGCCAAGCGGGGTGTTGAGTTGAAATCCGGTATCGGTGTAGGAAGGTGTCCGCACCGCCCTGGAAATCGCGGTCCACAGAGTATCTTGTGGTGTGACGTGCCACATCAGGCGGGCACTGGGTTGGTATTCCAGGCCGGTATAATCGTTATGTTCCACTTTTGTACCAAGAGTCAGCTTGAGGTCTTTGCCCTGGAGGGCAATTTCATCTTGCAGAAACAGGTTGAAAGTCTGGTCTCGGCGGGATGGGGGCAACCAGGAGACCAAGGCAGAATTTTCCAGGCTGATGGCAGAGAGTCGATAGCCCATGCCCCAGTTGATTTCCTGATTGTTTGACCAATGAAACCGGTGTTGAAAATCCAGATCGTATAAATTGCTCTCTTCCACAGATGATCGGACGTTGCGATCATAGAATAATTGAAGAGAAAAGTCAGAAGCATCCTGAAATGTCCTGGTCCAGTGCATGAGGAGATCCCCGCCATGTCTTGGATCCGTTGGTTCCTCACGCAGTTGATACACATCTCCCAGCAGAGTCACTTCATCCCGTTGGGAGAGGTGCCAATCCGAACGAAATCCACCACGTTGGGCCTCCCAGGAGTCTCTGGCTCCACTCCCATCGGTTCTTTTGAAAGCCTCATGTTCAAAGCCTTTGCCGTAGACCCGATAGTCCATTTTGTCTTTGAATTGACCCCCATAACGCAGGGAACCCTGGACTTGCTCCAACGTACCGATGCCAGCCGTCAACATCCAACCTTGGGTATCCCGCGCCTTCTTGGTGATGATGTTGATGACACCATTGACAGCATTGGCTCCCCACATGGTGCCTCCTGGACCCCGGATCACTTCAATGCGTTCCACATCCTCCAGTCGCACATCTTGCAGATTCCAGTTCACCCCGGCAAACAGCGGGGTATACAGGGTGCGTCCATCCATGAGAACCAACAGTTTGTTGGAAAATTGCGCATTGAATCCACGTGCGGTGATCGCCCAATTGCTCGCATTGATGCGGGCCACTTCCAGGCCTGGAACCATTCGTAGAAGTTCAGGAATCGATGTCATCCCGGATCGGCGGATCTCCTCCTGGTCGATCACCGTGACTGCGGCAGCAGTGTCAAGCAGTTTTTGGTCTTTGCGTGCTGCCGATGTCAGGCGAATTTCCGCCAGCTCCTTGAAATCCATGTTCAAGAGGGCATCCATTTGCGCCTGTTGCACCTGCGCGTTGGCTGACCAAACCGTGGATGTCGGCAGCAAGGTCACGCACATCATCATGTTGAATGAAAAAAAGAATTTTATTGGTCTATTTTTTTTCATGATGGTCTCTTCCTTGTCTATCATTGTCTCCAATGCCATAAAGGAAGATTAGTGCCATTTTTTTTGTGTCAAGTCAATGGAAACAGGTACAAATTGGGGGATGGAAATGCAAGCATCTCATTGGTGAGCGGAGGTGACACGTCTGGCGGGAGTCAAAACCTTGGGGGGCGGTGAACCGCCCCCCAACCCCCCCACCCTTTTTTATTAATAATTATTAAAAAAAAAGAGG
>JAMOBH010000294.1:0-7319 GCA_039908085.1 Magnetococcus sp. YQC-5 | reverse complement strand
CGACAGCCGTGTAGCCCAGCATGCGTTCGGCCCCGACATTAAAGATCTGAATAACCCCCTGGGCGTCAGTGGCGATACTGGAAAAATTGGCACTGTTAAAAATCGCGCTCTGCAAATCCCCAGTTTTAAACAAAGCATCTTTGCGACGATCTGTAAAGATCTTATCTGTTATATCAGCAACAGGATCTGTTATACTTGAATCATGATTTCTTTTAGACATGAACGGCCTCTTGGATGAATGCTCGACGTGCAAATTGAATCTTACCAAAACATTTAAAATGAATACTGGTAATTCTTGCTAAACCATGACATGAATTTAATTGGTTCTTGATTGATCCTGTAAATCAATCCCTTCCTCTTGTGCCCAGGCATAAAAAAGCGACAAGCAGGTTTCAAAATCATAAGCACCTAGAGCCTTTTTTATGGCGATCACTCTTTTTTGGCGGGATTGACTGTGCGACAAGGATGCAATCTTCTCCACCATCTTTGACGCCGATGTATCAAATGCCAAAAGCCGTGCGACACACTTATGGAATAACGGATTCAACTCTTCTGAAGTGGCATCAATACAATGCTCATCTGCCATTGCAACAGGTGTCGGTTGCATCAGATTGCTTTCGATATCCAATACGATACGCATAAGTTCATTGGCTGTTATACCAAGCCATTCCGGCAACTCCCCCAATCCTTCCGCAATCTGTGACTGTTTTTCGATTTTTCCCGCCAAATCTGCCAATCGCAAGATCCCAAGAGTAGCAGACACCCCTTTCAAGCCATGAGCTATATTTTCCAATTTTACAAGATCACCGGATGTCAAGCAGCGTTCCATCTCCAGGCAGGCCCCAGCTTGATTGCGCGCAAACTTTAAAAGTACATTGCGATAAAGTATGGTGTTGCCTCCCACATTGCGCAATCCTTTAATAATATCAATTCCTGGCAGGGGCGGTATTGGAAAGATCAGTCCCTGTCTTTTGCCAGAAGAGGATATAATAGAGGTTTGTGAGATCAGGGAAGATTTGGTCTGGACCCATTTTGCCAAAATAGCATACATCTTATCCGGTTCCACCGGTTTGGCAATATGATCATTCATCCCGACCTTCAGACATATTTCCCGATCACCATTCATGGCATTGGCTGTCATGGCAATGATGGGTAATATTTCGGCACTCTTTGTTTGCCGAATGCATCTCGTGGCAATCAGCCCATCCATGATCGGCATCTGTAGATCCATCAAAATGGCGTCAAAATGATTTTTTTCCACCAAATCAAGTACTTCCTGGCCATTGTTGGCAATGACAACCTCAATGCCCACCTGTTCCAACAATTCCCTCGCAACCTGCTGGTTGATTTCGTTGTCCTCAGCAAGAAGCAATCTGGTCCCCGACAAATTGGCGCGTTGGCTGTATGTGTTACGATGCGTCTCCCTGACCGAATCATAACCAAAGGCAATCATAATAACATCCAAGAGGGAAGTAAGATTGATCGGTTTCATCAAAAAACCATTCAAGAGATTCTTTTCTGCTTCCGATGATTCAAGATACTCTTGACCATACGCCGTCATCATGATAATTAATAGATTTTTTTCAACAGACCAATCTTTCCTGATGCGCCTCGCCGCCTCCATACCATTTATGCCCGGCATTTTCCAGTCCAGCAAAACCATATCAAAAGAGAAACCTGCCGCCTCTGCCGCAATCAGTGCCTCAAAGGCCATTTCTCCACTTTCAACACAAACTGGCGGATAGGTAAGAAAATCCAAATGCGCAGCAAGGATCTGCCTGGCCCCGTCGTTGTCATCCACCACCAGGATACGCAAGCCACGAATAGCTTCTGCGGGCATGGGCCGCTCCATGGATGGGAGATCAACCCTGTCAAAACGGGTCGTAAATTTGAAACGACTGCCACATCCAGAGTCATTTTCAACACTAATTTGGCCCCCCATCATCTCAACCAAACGCTTGCTGATCGCCAGACCCAAGCCAGTTCCTCCATATTTGCGGGTTATAGAAGCATCCCCCTGAGAGAACTCCTGAAACAGATTGCTCACTTGTTCCGGGGTCATGCCAATGCCGGTATCCCGAACGGTAAATTGCAAAAATACGCTCTTTTGTGTCTCTTCCAACACCTCAACAATGATGGAAACCTCTCCTTCCTTCGTGAATTTTATTGCATTACCGAGCAAATTGGTCAAAATCTGCCCAAGACGGTGGGAGTCACCTTTCAGACAATAAGGAACATTTTTTTTGGTATCCAACAGTAGTTCCAAACCTTTTTCCTGGCTCTTCACACTCAGAATAGTCACCAACCCACTCAAAACTTCATCCAAAGTAAATTCAACATTTTCCATGGCAAGCTTGCCAGCTTCAATTTTGGAAAAATCAAGGATATCATTAATCAATTGCAACAGAATATTGGCACTCAAGCTGGCCTTGACCAGATAGTCTTTTTGCTGTCCGGTCAATTCCGTCTGCAAACACAGATGGGTCAATCCAATCACGCCATTTAAGGGAGTACGAATTTCGTGACTCATGTTGGCCAGAAAATCGCCCTTGGCCTGACTGGCCAAAATGGCCTTGTTCGTCATTTCTTCAGCGTATTTTTTGGCCTGAATCAACTCGATTGTGAAGGCTTTTTGTTCCGTAATATCCACCAGAATACCGATCACAGCCGGAATGGTCTCAGCTGATCTGTTAAATTTGAGCAGTATGACATCAAACGCAAGCTTATGGTTGTCGCAGGATATCAATTCCATCTCTTGATGGATGCGATCATTTTTGCTCTTACGAAGACCTTTAATCAGAGCATTTACTTTCGGTTGATCCTCAATACAAAAAAGTTCATCCAGACTGATCCCTTCTAAAATATTGTCATTGCATCCCATGAATTCCTGAAAAGCATCATTGGAAAAAATCAACTTGTTCTGACTTTCAAAAAAGAAAATCGGCAATGGCACAGCATCAATCAATTGGCGCAGCAATTTTCTTTCTTCCATGAAAGAATTATGAATCTTCAGGCGATCTGTAATGTCCCGTATGACACCTACTGTACCGATATACTGACGGGTACGGTAGGATGTCTCATTGCCAACATCTCCGTATAAACCGGTACTGTTGACTTCAACATTCACAAGATGATGATCAATATCTTTAATTTCATATATTGTATTGTCAATTCCGGTCTTGGGTTTCAGACGAATCTCCAATCCAACAGACATTCGCAAACCAGTACGTCGTTCATCAAATACTTTTTGGTTTGGATTTGTGATTCCTTTGGTAATTCTTTCCAACACATCCTGAAGACTTGCTTCCTTGATATCCGCACTGTAAATAATTTCTGAAAAATGTTTGCCAATCAGATCTGACTGATGATATCCAAGCCGCTCTATCGATTTATTCAAAAAGGTAAAGTGCCCTTCCTCATTGATTTTGTAAACAATATCTGGAATCGTCTGAACCAGACTTCGGAACCGATCTTCCGAGGCCAATAATTGCTCCATGCTGTCGGTCAGACGTTCATTGATCTCATATAAACGACTATTTTTCTCCTCCATATCTTGATTCAGGTTACGCAAAGCCAAGTGCATTTTTATGCGGGTTTGAACGATAGGAGGGCTGATGGGCTTGGTGATGTAATCTACCGCACCCATTTGTAACCCATTCAATTCATCTTTGACATCAGATTTGGATGTGACAAAAATCACTGGAATATCCTGAGTGCGAATATCCCTTTTTAATTGTCTACAGACCTCATGGCCATCCATATCCGGCATTATAATATCCAGCAATATCAAATCCGGTTTGGGATGCATGGCAGCCAACCGCAACGCCAAGGGACCGTTCATCGCAGCACGAACTGCGTAGTCATCTTCCAAAACAGACTTGAGAACATCCAGATTCTCTGAGAGATCATCCACGATTAGAATGCATGGCCTTGTACTATCTTCATGCATCTTCTATCTCCAAATCAATATCCAAAATATTAGCACACTTATACAAGGTTGCCAAAGCACTCTCAAAATCATATAAAGAAACCTGTTGCTCCATGATATTGATAAAATTTAAAATTTCAGCAGATAAAAAGCATGTATGCATGTCTGACAAAGTATGTGCAATAGCGGTATCACATAGCGTCAACTGTCTGGCGGCTTTTCTGAAAAGTTTATCACGTATCTCAAGCATGATTGGTGTTTCTTGCAGAACAGGTTGCAGTTTTTCCTCCTCTCCTATGGCATCAGGTAAAAATTGATCAATATTTTGACAGATATGAAGCAATTCTGTAGAAATATTACACAAAATCTTTTCAATAAGTTCTGTATTAGTTTTTTCCGTAACCCAAGACTCTAAAAGTTTGAGTTGATCCGCAAGTGTACATGCACCAATTGTAGCTGCAACTCCCCTCAATGTATGAGCAAGCTGCTCTACCACAATCAAATCGTGTGCTGCCAACGCTGCTCGCATTCCAAAAGCAGCACCAGCATGGTTGGTACGAAATTTAGCCAACAGATGCAAATAACCCTTAATATTACCGCCCATGCGTAACAAACCAGCTTTAGTGTCCAGGCCCTCAATTTTCGGAAAAGTTGCAAGATCTATTTCCTCATCTGTCCGTCTTTTGCCGTGCCTTCTTTCATGCTCTGAAAATTCTACCAAAGGTTTAGGCGATGCCGGTTTGATCCACTTGGCAAGGGTTGCAAACATCTCGCCTGGGATTACTGGTTTGGCGATGTGATCCTGCATACCGGCCGCCAGGCAGCGTTCCCGATCACCAGACATGGCGTTGGCTGTCATGGCCAGAATAGGTAAATTGGTGAACCGACTCTCTTTACGAATCTCTTTCGTAGCAGTCAGACCATCCATAATCGGCATCTGCATATCCATCAAAACACCATCCAATGCTTCACTGAATACCAGATCCACCGCAACCCTGCCATTTTCAGCCAACAGAACGGTGATGTTGGCCTGCTCCAAAAGTTCTCGCGCCACCTGTTGGTTGATTTCATTGTCCTCGACCAAAAGAATTCTGGCACCTGAAAGCATCAGCATGAAATCCCGCACCTCTGCAAAGGCCACACCCGTTTGATTGCCATGCCATTTAGAATAGCCGAATGCCTTCATGATAGACTCAAAAAGTTGACTCTGACTGACAGGTTTAACCAAACATCCATCAACATGTGCTTCCATGAAAGCTCTCTTGACTACAGCTTCCTCGCCATAAGCCGTGACCATGATCACCAAAGGAAATTTATTCAAGGTCAATTCATGGCGCATTTTAGTTACTGCGGTAATTCCATCCATCTCCGGCATCATATAATCTATGACTATCAAATCAAAAGGTTCTCCAACCATGTCCGCCTCTTGAATAACAATAATGGCCTCTTTACCATTCCGCGCTTTGATTACCTTGTAAGAAAATGAGGACAGATAATCAGCAATCACACTGAGTGCGCTTTCATTGTCATCCACGGCCAGTACTTTTAAATTATGCAAATCAACAAAAGGCAATAAAGACTGCACCGTTGTTTGGCTGGAAACACCAAGGCGCACATCAAAAATGAAGCTTGTTCCTTTGCCGAGTTCACTTTCCACTCGAATGGTGCCTCCCATCATCTCAATCAAACGTTTGGAAATGGTAAGACCAAGCCCTGTACCGCCATATTCCCTGGTAGTAGATGAATCCAACTGAATAAATGCTTGAAACAAAGCGGCAAGGTGTTCCTGTGTCATGCCAATCCCGCTATCCCTCACGGTGAATTGCAAATGCACCCAATTCTCACCCTTTTCCAACAGTTCAGTCACGATGGCGACTTCTCCAACTTCCGTAAATTTGATGGCATTGTTGGTAAGGTTGATGAGAATTTGACCTAATCGCAAAGGATCACCAATCATAACAAAAGGAATCTCTACAGAAGTATCCATAAGAAATTCCAGATGTTTCTTCTGAGCCTTCAAAGACATCATAGATGCCAGACTCCCCAACACATTCTCCAAGGTGAAGTCTATTGACTCCATAGTCATCTTGCCAGCCTCAATCTTAGAAAAATCAAGAATATCATTGATGATATGGAGCAATGAATTGGCGGAATTATATACTTTAAGAATATAATCTTTCTGATAAGTCGTCATTCTAGTCTGCAAACAGAGATAGCTCAACCCAATGATGGCGTTCATGGGAGTGCGAATTTCATGACTCATATTTGCCAGAAATGTTGACTTGAATTGATTGGCATGTTCCGCGATAAACTTGGCATTTTTCAACTCAATGTTTTTATCTTCTAGCACCTGATCCAAGCGTTTGCGTTCAGTCATGTCTCGTACGGCTGCGAACACACCCTGTAATTTCTGGTCGCGGTCATAAAAGGTTGTTGCATGCAGAGATATTGGTGTTTCCTTTCCATCCTTGGCGCACACGGTAATTTCATAGTCAATGACTTTCTTTTCTTTCAGTACCAGATTAATGCCTGCCTGGGCCAACTCCGCATTAGTGAAATAGTTCATAAACGGCTTGCCAATCAATTCACTCCGCGTACAACCGGTGATCACCTCCATCTGTTTATTAACATCTGTAATGAAACCTGATGGATCAGTCGTTATTAATGCATCAATGTTGGATTCAATGAGAGAACGTGTATAGAACTGTTGGTCGCTTAGACGTTGATCAAGCTTCTGCTGTTCTTCTTCAATTTGTTTGCGAGCGGTGTTATCCGTACCAATCAACAGGTAGCCGATAATGGCTGCTTGATCATCACGCAGGGCTGTAACCGATACTATTGCCGGGAAACGGCTCCCATCTTTGCGGATTTTTGTCAATTCATAGATGTCTTCAATGCCGCGTGATGCCTTGAATACCAAGGCTTCAAAGCCAGGCGTGATCGGCGTACCAAGCTCGATACTCAAAGATTTGGCACGCGCGATAATGTCATAAGGATCGGAAAGGTCGGCTGGCGTGATATTGTTAATCACTTCAGACGCCGCGTAACCCAACATGCGCTCGGCCCCAACGTTAAAGATTTGAATGACGCCCTGCGCATCCGTGGCAATACATGAAAAGTTGGCACTATTGAAAATCGCAGCTTGTAAGTTTCCAGTTTTAAACAAGTGATTTTTGCATTGTATCTTAGTATAATCATCCGCCATTCCAGTGACGGGCTTTAAAACGCTGGAGTCGTAATTTTTTTTATGCATGAATAACCTATCGTAAAGATGATACCCTATTGGCAAAAATAAAAGTCAAAAGAAAAACCCTGGGGGATGAATCCCCCAGACCCCCTCTTTTTTTTTAATAATTTTTAAAAAAAAAGGGTGGGGGGATTGGGGGGCGGT
>JAMOBH010000293.1:0-7325 GCA_039908085.1 Magnetococcus sp. YQC-5 | reverse complement strand
AAAAAAAAGAGGGGGTCTGGGGGATTCATCCCCCAGGGTTTTGCCTTTGACTTTTTGCCCGAATGGTATCCAGTTCTTAGAAATAAAGAGCCTTATCTATATAACCAATCAACTTCTCATCCCGATAATGTTCATAAGCAAAGGCATTGCCACAACGACGAATTTCCTCAGCGGCATCCTGATTTTCAGTAATGAACCGTGCGACAGCAGACAACTCGGCCAAAGTGGAAAATTCAAGATAATGCTCGCCTGGAATAAAATAATGATGCATTTCCGGTGAAGCTTCCTGCACCAACAACGCCCCACTGAGGGGAGTCCAGAAACTGCGATCTGTCATGTTGCAAACAAGATTCATACGCATGGTAAAATTGATGCAACAAGTAGCCTCGGCATGACGTTGCATATAGCGTGAAAAATTTTCCAAAGCACTCAAACCATCTGGCTGATAGGTCGCGCGTTGATTATCTATCGGCAAGCCCAAACGTTTCGCAGCCGCCATCCAAAACAGACGGGGATAATTCCAACCCGTAATACCTGAAGCGAACAACATCCTGGGAATCAACGGGCGATCTGGTCTGCCAACATTCCCGGCAGTGGGCAATGCGATATGCAACATCTTGTTGGCAAACAGCGGTTCCTGCCAAAGAGGACGTGAAGGCGACTCAAGACACCATAACAAATCACACACACTGGCATCTGCCCGCAAAAGATCCTGGGCACGCCCCCAGGCATCATACAGGATCCCCACCACTTTGAAAGAGGGGTTTTCCTGTCGCAACTGCGCGATCATCTCCATTCGTTCCTGACAGGCACGGATGCTGCAAACCTGTTCAAGCTCCATGATCAGAAGTTCCGCATTGTGTTGTCGGCATTGTTCAACTATAGCGGGATAAGCTTCAATACCACAGCGATCAACATCCCACTTTGTTTGCCAACCATAGGCGTTCAAAGCGGCAACAACACGCGCTCCTGTTGTATAAGCCACATTGTGTACATTTGAAATCATGGCCACCACCACCCGCCTTGGCTGACGAGGCACATCCTCAGGTGGAAGCGGATAGGAAATCAGACGCGCCTGTTCACGCCCCCGTTGACGCAGTTCCTCCAACGACCAGGTTGGCACCGTTGCATCCCAGGCAAAAATCCTCCGCCAGGATGGCACAGCAGCCTGCATGACCTCCAAAATGCGCAAAACACGCTCATTAACACCAGGTTCGACATTCTGGAACAGCTCTGTCAACCAAGGCAGAACGGTCGAATAAATAATCGGATAATAAAGAAGTCCCTGTTGATCAACCGACAAGGCATCCACCATGGCAGCAAGATCCCGCATCCCCTCCGACTTTTCCTGCGGAATATCGTGCAGCACACCACCAAGAGCCTGCGCAATGGCCGTAAACGGATCCCGATAACCATTACTGACCAACAGTCTGGCCAACACACTGGCAGAATGCATCCGAGACCTGACCAACAATAATAAAATGGCATCTGAAATGGTTTCCGGGCCATAAGAGCCATTGGTCACAAATCGAATCAACCCAGCGGTGTCATTCATCGCATCCAAATGAAAAACAGTCTCAAAAAAACGCATACTCATGGAAACCTATCACAAAATAACACCATGTTCGCCAGATCGGCCTTTATATAAAACAAGATGCACCTCATTCCCACATCCTTGATAATTCAAGCAATCAAAAGCACTATGTTTGGACATGGCAATCCCTCGCCCATGAAGATCAAAAATGCGCGCCGGGTCGTATACCAAATAAGGCTCCCAGTCGAATCCTTCTCCTTCGTCTTTGATCACAATTTTGATATCTGAGGAATTCTGTTGAAACAGGATCGTGCCTTTCCTGGCAGCATAAAAGGGTGTATTCAAACGATCTTCAATCTCTTGATCCAGACTGTCTGTTTGCATGAGATGACTTTTTTCTTGATAGGTAATACCCAAATTCCCGTGTTCCACGGCATTGATCATCAACTCTTTCAAACCTATGAGCTGCTTCTCCGGGTTTGGACATGCCCTGGAAACAAGGGTTGCCAACTGACAGGCTTCATCCACAGTCCTGAAGTGAAATTGACCATTGGCCAGCAAACATATAGAATTGGCGGTATTCTGCAAATTTTTGATCAGATTTCGATGAATGGCCACTTCCTTGAGAATCACGGAGACGACAATTTTCAGTGCTTGTGGTTCCAACGGCTTGGTCAGGTAATAAGTTGCGCCAAGTGACAATCCCCTGGAGACATCTTCCTGTGCTGTGCGCGCCGTAATGAAAACAACAGGAATATCTTGAGTTACGGGATTGGATTTAAGCCTTTCACACACTTCGAAACCATCCATCTCTGGCATCATGACATCCAGAAGTATGAGATCTGGAGGTTGTTTGGCAGCAATTTTCAAGGCCATGGGGCCATTGATGGCACCCTGCACACTATAATCTGGAACCAGAAAATTCTTGACCAGATCCAGATTTCCCGGCGTATCATCAACAACCAGGATGGTTGATTTGGCTGGGGTGTCGGTCATCTCACGCTCTCCTGTCGTTTGGGATATCAAATTGCTGAATAATGGATTCCAGGGTATTCACCGCTTCGTCAAAATCATAATGTTTGACTTGTTTGCTCAAGATGCCAAAGGCATGTTTTAATGGAGGGTATTGAATCCGTTCCATGAGATCGTCCACAACCTCTTCGCTTTCCAGGTTATAACTGTCCAGCAACTCGCGCACCCTGGGAAGTGCTGGAACCAGGACGTTCCAATCCAAAGAGCGTCCAATAGTGTCACTTGTTTGTCCACAACTGGCATCCTGCCTCTTGGGATCAACGTCCGATTCAATGGCCGTATACTCACTATCATGAACTACGAATCCCTCAGTGTCTTTTGCTTGCAAAGCTTCAATAATCGTCTTCGCAGTACGGTCCAGTTCGGTTGCCAACTCCGACAACAGTGTTTCATTACGCCAATCCGGGTGGTGGTCCAATTCAAATTCCAATTTTTCAGCCAGGTGTTGCACGGCGGTCGCCCCAATGGTGGCCGAGACCCCTTTCAGTGTATGGGCCAGACGGACGCTTTCTTCATGCCGCCCACCATCCAGAGCATGATTGATGGATTGGATGACATCTTTCTGATTATCAATAAATTGAGCAAGATGTTTCCAGTAAGACTTGATCCGGCCTCCAACGCGCATCAGACCGTTTGCGGTATCTATGCCTGGCATCTCTGGCAAGGTTGCCTTGTTTTCGTCCATAGCCAGTGCTGGTTGTTCTTCCACGCCACCGATCCCCTTCCGTGGCTGCACCCATCGGACCAATGTGCCATACATCTCGTTGGGGTTGATGGGTTTGGCGATATAGTCGTTCATGCCCGATGCCAGACATTTTTCACGATCATCTGCCATGGCGTTGGCTGTCATGGCGATGATGGGCAAGTCGGCATAAGAGGGATCCTTGCGGATTTCCCGTGCCGCAGTGCAGCCATCCATGACCGGCATTTGCATATCCATCAATACCGCATCAAAGTGTTCTGATTTGACCTTCTCCACGCCAAGTTGACCATTGTCTGCCACGGTCACGATCAACTGGGCCATTTCCAACAATTCGCACGCCACCTGTTGATTGACTTCGTTGTCCTCCACCAATAAAACCCTGGCTCCCCGGATGGCTGTCATCGCCTGAAGCAAGGTCACATGATTTTCAGACAACACATCCATTTTTGCAGTTTGATGCGCCATACTGATTGCATTGGCGAATTTGAATGAGACAATAAAAACAAAGATGGTGCCAACACCAGATTGGCTCTCTACCCAAATGTTCCCCCCCATCATTTCCAACAATCGTTTACAGATGCTCAACCCCAAACCCGTTCCACCATATTTCCGTGTTGTCGCGGTATCCGCTTGGCTGAAGGATTGGAAGAGTTTGCCTGTTTGTTCTGCGGTCATGCCAATGCCAGTATCAATCACTGAAAATTTGAGTGTCGCTTGATCCTCTTTGAAGTCAACTGGCTCCACACGAATGACAATGGCTCCGTCATCCGTAAATTTGAGCGCATTGTTGGTCAGGTTGATGAGAATCTGACTCAGACGCAATGGATCTCCCACCAAATGATTGGGTACTGCCACATCCATGTCTATTAACAGTTTCAGCCCTTTTTCCTGAACTTTTGCAATGATCAGATTATTCAGACGCTCCATGACATCACTCAGACGAAAGGGAATCGCCTCCATATCCACTTTGCCAGCCTCGATTTTGGAAAAATCGAGGACTTCATTGATAATGCTCAACAGTAAATTGGATGCGTCAAATATTTTATTGATGTAATCTTTCTGTTTGCGGGTCAACTCGGTCTGCAACACCAGATGACTCATACCGATGATGGCGTTCATGGGGGTGCGTATTTCATGACTCATTGTGGCCAAAAATTCTCCCTTGGCACGGGCCGCTTTTTCAGCCTGCTCCTTGGCGATGAACAATTCCTCTTCAACATGCTTGCGTTCGGTGATGTCGGTCAGAGACCCAGTCATGAGCAAGGGTTGCTCCTGTTCGTCCCAGATGGCTTGGCCGCGTCCATGAAACCATCGATACTCATTATTTTTGCATCGCAGACGCATTTCGATATCATATGATTTACGATGCATTAAGTGTTCACGAATAGCCCCAAGGACTTGCGACAGGTCTTCGGGATGCACTTGATCGAAAAAACTTTCCTGCACATTGGGTAATTCGTGGTCTTGATAACCGAGCAGTTGTTTCCATCGCGGGGACAGATAATTAACTCCAGTCACAAGGTTCACTTCCCAAATGCCATCATTGGCACCATTCACCGCGCGTTCATAACGTGCTTCGCTCTCTCGCAGTGCATCCTCGTTGGCTTTGCGCGCGGTGATGTCGCGCGCTGCGGCATAATACAGATTACCCACCGGGACTGAACGCCATTCCAACCAACGCAAACGGCCATCCTTGCAAACATAACGATTGATGAAATTATATACCGGTTTTTGCGCTCTTTGTTCATCGAGTGCCTGCATGGTCGACTCAATATCTTCTGGATGGACAAATTCAATGAATGGCTTGGCCATCAACTCTTCTTGTGAATAACCAAGCACTCTTGTCCAGGCAGGGTTGATCCGACGGAAATAGCCGTCGTTATTCGCAATGCACATCAGATCGTCAACGACATAAAAAAACTGATCAATCTCCTCTTGCAATCGTTTTTGTTCGCTGATGTCCTGATGGATAGCGACCCAGACCTTCCCGAACTCCAGATGATCGAATGTCGAAACGATGCCTGAACACCAAAATTCGGTACCATCCTTTTTCCGATTATAGATCTCTCCTTGCCACACACCAGTCTGCTTGAGGGATGCAATAATCTCCGCTGCCGTTTCTTCCGGTTTTTTCTTTGTGGGTGCGTTGATTATATGGATATCTTTTCCAAGCAGTTCATTCGGGTCATACCCAAACATTCTCTCAAATTTTGGATTGGCATACACAATCCTCCTGTTATAGGCACTGACGAGTACAATACCTTCCTCCATGTTCAAAAGAATGGCCTCGCGCAGACGCAACGCAGCTTCCTTTTGTACACGCTCGGTGACATCGGTAAAGATCCACACCCACCCATTCGTCTGATCCTTGGTTGACAGTAGGGCTGCATGGAATTCAAAAATCAGCCCATTTTTGAGTCGCAGAATCTCGGCGTCGGTTGTTTTGGTGTGTGAGGCTGTCCTTATTTTGTTGAGCAGAGCTGTCGGCTCAAACAACTGTTTGAGAATGAATCTCAAACGCCTGAGATCCATTCCTTCCATCGTGATGGTCTGGTCAATTTGCCACATTTCTCTGAAACGGGTATTGTTGCGCAAGATTCTGCCATCCTTGTCCACCACCAGGATACCATCCTGGGGAGATTCAAAAATGGCCCGCATCAGTGCCTCGCTTTGATGGAGTTGTTCCTCGGTTGCAATCCTGGCATTGCGGTTGCGATACCCCTCGATGATTTGCGCGCAAGCGGACACCACAGGTCTCAGATAGTCTGCCAAAGCCACATCGTAACCATGTGGGCGATTGGCCAACCCCAACACGCCCACAATACGTTCCCCGCGTTTGATGGGTAGCCCAAGGAAAGCATTCCAAGGGGGATGACCATGGGGCAAACCACAACGCCGAGGATCACTGACCGATTCATTGACGATGACCGGTTGACCACTGAGGAAGGGTTCGATAGACAAACCATGCGTTCCGGTAAAACAAAAATTTACATTGCTGTCAGGCCAGGAAAAAACTTTGGTTACATCATCCCATGCGATATTGGAAATCGCCAAGGAGTGGAGACGGGTATTTCCCTGTCCGTCCTGTTGTACCTCGACAATGAACCCAAAATCGCTGTTGGTGAGTCGCAGAATTTCTTGCAGAAGCGTACCGAAAATTCTGTCAGGATGGGATTCATCCTCAATAAACAGGCTCTGGATTCTGTTGACGCAATCCACCTGAAGTTCCAATTGCTTTTTGGTCTCCAGGGAAATGGCCTCGCGCTCTTTCTGCCGTAACGCATGCAGCCCCATTTGGGACAGCATGGAGACCCATTGCAAACTGTATTCGAGGATGTTATGTGCTTCTTGTCGTGAAAAAATCGGCACAGCATCCAAAGCGGCCAGAAAATCCTCTGCATCGAAACCAAAAGTTTCGATTTGCCGAAGAAAAAAGGCCCGTTCCGGTTGTTCCCCTGCGTAGCAAAAATGTCCGAGAAAACAATAGGCCAAATGGATACCATCCACCACAATCGGGATGATGCTGTCCCACAGGCCGTTCTGACACTTGAATTCAATGTGTTCGCCTGGGGAAAGCGCGAGAGAGTGGGCTGCAAGAAATCTGTCGCTCTCTTGACAATGGCGGCGGGTTGCGGGGTGAACCCGATAAAAATTGGAGCAGATGTCTTTCCCTCCAGTGGCCACAAGCACCTCACCGTCCATGCCTATGATTCCAATGGGGATGCCGGATGCCCGATAAAGAGCCTCGGCCATCATTTGCACTTGGTTTAAATCCACCAAGTCCGTCAATGTAATTCCCATCAAAAACTCCACTTGACACGATTTTGGAAGCCAATCCAAACCGCTTTGATGCTAACACAACCGTTTATGGAACACACGGAGCGTCAGGACCACTTGCGCATGATTATCAAACAAGTGTATATAGAATCAATCAAAAATGTTCACGTTGCGGAAAATAAAAAAGCAAGACCTTGGGGGGGCGGTGAACCGCCCCCCAACACCCCCCACCCTTTTTTTTTAATATTTTTTTATATTATATTTTTTTATATTTTATTA
>JAMOBH010000292.1:0-7348 GCA_039908085.1 Magnetococcus sp. YQC-5 | reverse complement strand
GTCACCGACATGGCTTATGATCCTTGCAGGATACAAACTTCCATCACAAAAATCAAGCATAAATAATTGTTCTGCAAGATATTTTGCTATTTTCTGCCAAGCACTAATTTGTTCCTTATGGCTGGTGATGAAATGGTGACAGGACGTACAATAAAGTTTTTTGTCACGCTCCATGTCCTCCCAAGCGGTTTGATTGAGGTCGCATGGCAACAGATGGCCATCAACATGACTGCTTCGCAAGAAGCATGTCACTTGAAACCCATTGGATGCCATAAGAAAAGTATTCATACAGGATAAAGAGGTGGCAGGATCTCTTGGTTGGTATGATTCTTGGGGCGGCTCTGGTTGAGTATGTTCTGAACTGCTGACCAGAGTTCATTCCCTTGCCAGGATGTGGTGGTACGACCGAACAGTGCAGCATTCAAGTCTTGAATGGCCGCCTTCAAGGTTTCGGTTTCTTCAAATGGGTATTCGTTCAGTACTGCGCGAGCCGCGACCGGATCATTGGCCAGACAGGCAGCACGCAACCGGGCGGCACTCTCTTTGAGATGTGGGGTGGTGTCAGACTGTTTGGTTTTGATCATTCTGGAAGCAGTGCGCCGTCGGGTTTGCCACCACAACAAGACGGTCATCATCCAGCCTCCAGTTAAAAACAGACTGATCCAGGGCCAAATGCCCGCTGATGCCACCGGCGTCATCGCAGCGGTGGAGGGTGCTGGATTTTGGGTCGGAACCGGAGGTGTCAGCGCAGGGGATTGGGTTTCCTGTTGTTTTGGTATGGGTGTCTGGACCGTGGGGGTGCCAGGGGCAGGCAATACTGTAATGCTTTTTTCTGGCAAACGGGCGATTTCCATCTTGCGGGTATCGGTATTCCACCAGGGGATGGCAATGGCTGGCAAGCTGTAAGTTCCGGGAGTACTGGGAATCATGGCGATTTTCTCAGTGCGTTTGCCAATGATTCCGGTTGGTTCTTTTTGGTCTTCCAACAAGGGACGATCTGGATAATGCTTGATGGACTCTGGCAGTGAACCAGAAATCGCCGGTAGTTGGGCTGCGGCAAGTCCATCAGCCAACAGGGTAATGGTCCTGGTGACAGGTTCTCCGACCTGAAAATGGGGAGGGTCTGGACTCCATTTGTCAGACAAAATCAGTCGATGCATGGGCAGCCAAGGTTGACCCGCCCATTCGGAGGGGGTGGGTTGTACGTCCAGTTCTATGGCCTGTGTGTTCAGTCGCAAGGTACGCCCTGGACGGCCAAAACCAAATGGAATGTTGTTGAAAAGCGGATCTGAAAGCAATTCTTTCAGAAGACGCCCTCCCCCTTGCCCAGGGAGCTGCACGGTCAGAGAGACGCCATTGATGACCAGTTTGCCACTGCGTTGTGGAAACAAGATATAATGTCGTTCTGTAACCCGATAATGCCGTCCGTTGCGTTGGGTCTCATAGGTTTGATCTTCGCCTATTTTTTCCATCATGGCATCACCGCTCCCAACAACAGGGTCGTTCATGGATGCACTGGCAATCTGCACGGCTTGCAAAAAACGGATGGTCAGAATGGTTTGTTCTTGCACAAAAGGTGTATGGGTCGAAACTTCCGCTTCCAGCAGAACGCCATTCTGGTTTGAATCAGCAGCTTGATCATCTGGATTAGTGGATCTGCCCTGTTGGACAGTGATGGTCATCAGGGTACTGCGATCCTTGCCAAAGGCAATGGGTGGAATCACCAAGGCACCGGCTCGTTTGGGCATGAGTTCAAGGGTCCAGGTGATGGACTGACTTTTTTGGCCATTGATGAATTGAAAATTGGTACTTTGACTGCGATCAAGAATCTCAAAATCCTTCTCCAATGGGGTGAAATCCGGTTCGCCATCCGGGTTGTCTGCGGCTTCAAAGCGCAATGAAAAGGATTCCGACAGCGCAACCGGATTGCGGGAAACCCGCACCTGAATATCCCCTGCCTCTCCGGCCAGTGGAAAAACGAGCATGAGTACTGCCCACAGAATCAATGTCATTGTCAGTGATTTTACCATGGATTGGTCTCTTGTCGGGTTTGTCCTTGTCGTTGGTACTGATATAGGAATTTGCGTCTGAGCAAACCTCCTGGATCGTCGGGAATGCGTCGCAGCCATTGTTCTTCAGCCAACTGAGATTCCTTTTTTTCATCATCAAGCTGTTCTTTTTGTATCGTTTGTTTTTCTTGAGGCTGGTCTTTTTTGGCTTGTTCCTCTTTGGCCTGCTCCTCTTTGGCCTGTTGCTCTTTGGCTTGCTCCTCTTTGGCCTGTTCCTCTTTGGCCTGCCCTTCTTTGGCCTGCTCCTCTTTCGGCTGTTCTTTTTTTTCTTGATCTTGTCCTTTTTCAGGATCATTGGATGGCTGTTTTTTATCTTCCTGCTCTTTGTCCTGTGATTTTTTGTCATCAGGTTTGCTTTGAGATGGCGGAGGCGGTTTCAATTGCTTTTTGACCAACTCTTGATTGTATCGGGCATCAGCATGTTCCGGGTTACGTTTCAGGGCTTCTGCATAAGCCTGGACCGATTCTTCCATCCGGTTCAACCGGGCCAGGGCATTTCCTTTATTATACCAGGCATCTGCGGAATCGAGAGCATCAAGCGTCTGAAGGCTCTCCTCAAACTGTCCCGCCCGATACTGGGCAGTCGCCTTCCATGCCGGATCGGTAAACCGGGTGGCAGCTCCAATCGGATCACCAGCAGCCAATCGCTCGGCAGCTTGTTGGTCCCGGCGTTTCCACAAGGAATCCCAATCCAAGGCCGCAGCCGGTTTTATTGATATTACTGAAACCAAAAATACCAATACCCCACGACGAAATCCCATCGCTGCCAGTGGCAGAGCAAGCAACAGCAGCCAGGGGCCTTCTTCATGCCAAATGTCAGCGGTCAGGTTGGTCTCCTTGGTGGTATTTTGCAACTCTTGGATGGTGTCTTGAGCCAGCAGCAGATCGAGATCCTGATCGTTGACTTGCATCCGTGCATAGATGCCTCCACCTGCCTGGGCCAGTTGTTGCAAGGGAGCCTCTTCGAGGCGCGGAATGACAATACCACCTTGTGCATCTTTCAAAAAACCGCCTTGCTTGATGGGAATGGGTGCCCCTTCTGGTGTACCAACTCCCAAGACATGGAGTCTTCGCCCCTGTTTATGAAACTGCCTGGCCCTTTCCTGGGTGGTGGCAGTGACTTCACCGTCGGTAATCAGGAGGGCTGTACCGTTGGAGATGCCTGCCTGTTGCAGCAATTTGTCCGCCATGTCAATGCCCAGATCTGGACGACTGCCGAGAGCGGGCATGATGTCGGTACTCAAAGCTTGCAGATGAGCGGAAATGGTTTCCGAGTCTGAAGTCAACGGGGTGACGACAAAGGCCTCTCCGGCAAAAGTGGTCAAGGCAGTGGTTCCTTCCCGGCGACGTTTGAGCAGATCAGCGATTTTCAATCGTGCCCGATCCAATCGGCTGGGTTTGATGTCCGAGGCATCCATGGACAAAGAGAGATCCAGAATCAAAACCAAAGCCGTTTGTTTTTGAAAGACCGGTTGGGGCAGACGTTGCCAAACCGGACCAGCCAGAGCCAGGATGCCAAGCGTTGCCACCAGTATCAATCGATATGAAATCCGTTTCACTGGGTTGGCATCAGAGCGTTGCAACAAATGGGGCAACAAATGAGGATCACAGACGCGATGCCAATCACTCATGCCCGGATGGCTGCGCAGTCGTAGCCATACCCATGGAATCAGCACCAACAAAGCCAGCAACCACCAGGGACGCAACCAATGAAACGCATCCATCATGGTCGAACTCTCTGCCATTCCTGTCTGACAGCAAGCCATGCGGCCAACAGGAGAGCCAAGGTCAAGGGCCAGAAAAAGAGTGCCCTGGTTGGCCGATAGGTCTGCATTTCCCTGGTCACGGGTTCCAATTCGTCGAGCAGACGATAGATCTCTTCCAATTGGGTGGTATCCTTGGCCCGGAAATAGCGGCCATGAGTGATGCTGGCGATTTCGGTCAATGCTTTTTCGTCCAGATCCTCCGAGGGATTGACCCGTTTGGTGCCAAAGAGGGTACGGATCATCATTTCATCTGCGCCAACTCCAATAGCGTAGATTTTGATGCCTTCGGTTGCAGCCAATTGGGCGGCCTTGGTTGGAGGAACCACACCGGCGTTGTTGGCACCATCCGTGAGCAGGATCAGGGCGCGGCTGTTTTTTGGGCTTTCCCGGATTTTTTTGACTGCCAGTCCAATGGCATCTCCGATGGCGGTTTCTTTGCCGGCCAGACCGATGACGGCCTCTTCAAGCAAATGAGCGGTGGTTTCCCGGTCCAAAGTGAGAGGGGCCTGAAGATACGCCTGGACTCCAAAGAGAATCAATCCAGTCCGGTCACCCACACGTCGCCGAATGAAGTCAGCGGCAACCTGTTTGGCAATGGTGAGCCGGTCGATGGGCTGATCATTGATTTTGAAATCCTTGGTTTGCATGCTCCCGGAGAGATCTACGGCCAGCATGAGATCGCGTCCGCTGGCAGGCAAATCCGTCGGTTCTCCCAGCCACATGGGACGGGCCGCAGCCAAAACCAGCAGAAACCACGCCAAAAAAGCCGTGAACAATACCCAACGATTGGAGCGTTTGGGTGCGATATGCTGGGTGATGGACCCATCGAAATCCCCAAGAAACGGAATTTCCAGGGCGTGCGTATCCGTTCCAGGGAGTGGGGCGAACCAGCGTCGCACAAACCAGGGTACGGGTAGCATGAGAAAAATCCAAGGCCAATCAAAATGAAGCATTTTTGCAGTTGTTTGCTGCGTTTGAAATGTGGATGAGCTGATCTTTGTCAGGATACTGACTGACAGAGCAGAAAATCAAGGAATGAAATGGATGAAGGCCATGCTCAACGCTAATCCATGATGCTGCATTGGTTACGCAATGCATGAAGACTGACATAATGAAACCATCTGTTTCCAAGCAGAAGATCAACAGCATTACATGATCAAGCATAAATATTTTAATTTTTTTACAACGATTACTATACTTTAAACAAAATTTTAGCATCATTATAATATTAGTATCTGTTTGGCAACTCCTCAATTTCATGAAATTTGCGTTCCACCGCACACATAAAGAATTGTATTGATGAATGCCTTGAGTTCAGGACATTTATGGATGGCGATGGAGAGATCTTTACCTCTAAGAATGCGGTCAGCATCACGTGGTTTTACGTAACTACGATTATTTCCGCGATTAAATATTTCTTTAACCCAGTATGCTGGTGGTTTAGTATGGTTGACTGTTTCCGGTAATCCTGATGGAGCAGACATTTTGTTCTTGCTTAACTCTTGGATGGCCTCCCAATAGGGCAGCAGCCAAGCCTCAAAATCATTTTGAGCTACATGCGGATGAAACCTGTTATTATCACCAACCCATTGTCGCATCTTGTTTTTGGCATCCGCTGCGTTGATAAAATCCATGTTTCCAGTGTAAACATCGGTCAAGGCGATCACATGGTCAGCGGGTTCTTTGCTGTCGTTCAGTAATCTTTCAACCACTCGTTTCAATTTATCCCCAGTTGGGATGTGACCGTTATGACTGTTGATTTTAATGGCTGGCATTCTGCCCGCCAATTTTTCTGTCAAAAAAGTAATGAGATGGGGTTTAAAAGCCCTTTCAGTTTCTCCCTCAACAATCAAAACAATTTTCATGACCGTCCTCCCATACAACCCATACGCCAAATTTCATCCAGGCTGTATTCATCAAGCCAAGCGTCCAGGTCTAATGTGTCTCCCCATGCGGCGGTGGTATAACCCTCTTCATCGATATCCAGGATCATCACTTCAGAGGGCTTCAAGAAACGAATCAGTCTGTCGGAATGCGTGGCTACAATCACCCGCGTTTTTTGTGATGCCTCTCGCATCAGATTGGCCAATAGATTCAACAATTCCGGGTGGAGGCTGATTTCAGGTTCGTCAATCATGGTAACGGTGGAAAGTCCAGGGCTTTGCAACAAGGAAATCAGCCAGAGAAAACGGAGAGTTCCCTCAGAAAGTTGATGAATATAAAGAGGATGTTTGAAATTTTGCTCCTTCCAGGTCAACGACAGCATTCCAGCCGCTGCTGGCGGAAAATTCATCGACTCGAATTTTGGAAAAGCGGACCTTAACGAGTCGGTAATGCATTCATAGCGGTCCTGGTCGCTTTCACGCAGATTATAAAGAAAGGAAACCAACTCTTCACCGTTGGCACCGGGCAGAGTGGTGGGGATCATCATTTGGGGTAATTTTACAGGTGCGCGCTTACTGACATCAAGGGTATGATACTGGGTGACAGAACTCAAAATGCGTCGAAACTCTTCTGGATCTTTGAACATCTTCGGCACTTGGGAGAGTGCCGATTCGGTTGTCTTATGTTCCCATTCGGGACGAATGAGACGTCTCTTGGCTGGATTGTAATAATGGACGATGTTATGGTTGTTTTCCAGATATATAAAATTTTTTTCATGACCGACTCGTCTTTGGGTCAAACTTTCGTATGCGATGGTGTAAGTCTGACCCTGGGTATCTAGCTGCAACCGGTAATTCAGTGGTGCATCGCCTGCAAAGCTCATTTCCGATTCAAAAAGAATGCCATCCGAACAGCCACGTGTGCAGATATCGGACACACCGCCCAAGTCATTCAGAGTTTGGTTGAGTCGTCCGGCTGCCGAGTTGGCAAGCAGAGCGATTGCGTCGAGAATTGAGGTTTTTCCGACGCCGTTGGCACCAATCATGACCATGAATGGACGCATTTCAATGGCCACATGACGCAGACGTCGAAATCCCTGGATGGTAATTTTGTTCATTTCAAGAGATACCATACCAATAGAAAAGCTTAGCTTTATATTTTTTACATTACACTTGTGTCTTATACTGCAAATCCAAACAGGCATTTCACTCGCAATTTATTCATTGCCTAATCAAAGCTGTTTTATTTTTCCCAAGCTTGACTCCATCATTTTATTGCATCACATTCACAAGATACAGTGCAAGAACATTTTTTATCAAATTGAATGCTTATCCGGGTGATGCAGCAAGACAGGCTTTTATGCAAAATTTTTTCTTGAATTTCAACATGTTATATTTTATTTGGTTGCACAAACGCCCAACTCATTGATAAAGCTGACATTACATGGAGAATGCTTCGATTTTCCTACAGCCACTGGGCATTTTAATGATTTTTGGCTGACTTTGGGAAGAACTGACCAGTATGTAGTGCCTGACAGAAAAAGCCGATTTTTTTGACATCACCCATCCTCAAACACGCTCACGGATGCAAAATTAAGACAAATTTAGTCAAGGATAGTCAGCGAGAACA
>JAMOBH010000017.1:0-31677 GCA_039908085.1 Magnetococcus sp. YQC-5 | reverse complement strand
GTTCTCGCTGACTCTCTTTGACGAGATTTGTCTCAATTTTGCATCCGCGAGCATGTATTAGGATGGGAGATGTCAAAAAAATCGGCTTTTTCTGCCAGGCACTACTTATGGGATGGGCTTGGCGGTACTGACTCTGACCAACATGCCAGAAAATCTGGGCCAGCAAACCCGTCCAAATCAGCACGGGTGAGCCACAGTGGTGGAAAGCGGAAGTTCGTGACCCTCATGATTTCCCTGATCCATGAAATATGGATAAGGACCGGGTCACGAATTTCCGCTTATGTCCAGTTAGTTCTTTGTAGTGATTTCAGATGAGCCATTTCTGGACTTACAGGAAATCGTGGCACTGTCACTACCTCCGACCACTTGATAGTCCAAGGTGACATCACCATTGATATCTGTCAAGTCATAGCTTTTTGTGAAACTCAGTATAAGATTACCGGATGACTGCGAACATTCAACTTCAATGTAAGGCAGTGTAATCCCTCCTTTATCCATGACCGTGATATTGACATGACCACCTCCTGCGGCGATTTTGAGTGTATCAGGAGTGATTGATGCAAAACAGAATTTACCCTTGGCAATCGTTGTTGCGCTCAAATCATTGGATGCTGCCACCACGATAATTTGTGGTGATTGTTGGTTGGCATAACGAGCATCACCGATATACTGGTCGTTCACGTTGTATCCATAACATCCAGCCAGGATGGTGCCTTGACTATTCCCACGATTGTCGTTATGGGCCGGATAGCGCACCCAGATGGTGGCTTTGCCATCGGTGGTGGTCATGGTTCCGGTTGTCAATTTGGCGCAACTTTCACCACCACCGATAGAGGCTCCCAGGGTGGAGGCTCCGACAAAATAGTGCAGTCCGGTGGCGGTATTTTTGAAAGAAGATTGTGCATTGATCGTGGTGCCGTTGATGGCGTTCACGAAGCGACTTTTGTCGTTGGATGTCGCATTTTGGAGCAGGATGCGATCATTCAACTCAATGGAGCGTTTGTTGTCATTGCGGGTGATGGAGGCTGTCGCGAAGTTTTGTCCAGCCGTGAGATTCTGGGAATTGGCTGAAGTTGCACCATCTGTTCCTTCTGCGATGACCGAATCCATCAAACCCAAAGAGATTGATGTCCCGTCTGGAACGGTATTGCCCCAGCGATCCGTAACCAGAGCTGAGCCAATGCGGCAGTAGACACCAGCTCCCATATCTGAAATGGAATTGATGACCGGGTTGGATAAGACGATGGTATGAGGAGGACCGGAAGAAATGGTCACTCTGGGAGCCAATGCCGTGGCACCCAAGGTGATGCCATCACTTTTGAGTACTTCTGCCTTGATTTCCATGATGCCTGGCAATGTTCCTGATTTCAAGTTCAGGATCGCTGTACCATTGATGGTTCGTACCCAGATCGGGGTTGAATTTTTGGTGGAAACCGTGTTGTCTTTGGCATCCTTGGCAGAGATGAGTTCACCCCCATTTGGATAACTCACCAATGTAATTTTTACGTTGTTGTTTGAATTGTTGTCAAGTGTGTTGAAGTTGCTTTTGTAAACAGATTCTTTCAACTGGTTTCCGGTATCATCAAGGACATTGATATTGATGGAAGTGTTTTCTTTTGCGCCAACTTCGGCGACAGAGATGTTGGAATCTGAATTCTTGAATTGGATGCTTGCTGGTTCGCCAGTGGCTGAAAAGGTGCCAAACGTCACTTTGGTAGTCAATTCAGGATAATCTTGCAGGGAGAATGTCCCGGTGGCAGCGGCTGTTGGGGCAAGCACTGTGAATGTCACACGTCCATCTTTGGTTGCGGCTGGATTGCTGGAGGTGACGCTTCCAGCATTGACATTCAAGGAGACTTTGGTGCCATCGGCCACTTGGTTATTGTTGCTGTCTTTGAGTATCACGGTCACCGTGGTTGTTGCAACTCCGTCGGCGGCCAGCGTGGTTGGAGTGGCGGTCAGGCTGGATTGAGATGAACTCACAACTCCTGGATTAAAGGTGACATCCAGCAACTGATTGGACCCACCAAAACTGGCGGTTATGGAAGCTTTGCCTGACTTGACGGGGGCGGTCAGGGAGACCGTGGCTTTGCCTTTGGCATTGGTTTGTGCGACAGAGGAGGAGAGGGTGCCCGCAGTGGAGCTGAAGCGGACGGGAACGCCTTCCAGGAACGTGCTTGAGGCATTGGTGACCGTTGCGTTGAGTGCTATGGTGCTGATGCCGTCAGCAGGCAGAGAAGTTCCTCCAGCCGTGAGGGTCAGGCTGCCCAGTTGCGCGGCTTCAACAATCGTGCTGGTAATGTTCAAGTTGCCAAGTATTTCTGCAATATCCGCAACAGGAACCTCTTTGTCAGTAAAGCCAGAAAGGCCAGCAAAACGTTTATTCAATTCTGTTTCAAAATTATTGTTGGAAGTGGTTGTGCTGGAAATATCGAGTGGAGTCACCTGAACTTGAGACAAGCTGCTTCTGACGGCTTCACTGATGGTGATGATGTTTTTGTCCGTGGAGGAGTTGACGGATTTTGTTTTTAAAAACCTCATGATATTCACGGCCTGTTGGTTTGCATCGATACTGTCTTTTACCAAATGATAGGCAGTAATACTGGCTGTTTTGGCTGCCGGTATGGTGGCTGTGCCCAAGGTGATATTACCTACATGAAAGGTGAGTTGCAGGGATGTTGCTGCCGTGGCAGTTCCAGTCAGGTATGTATAGTTGAATTGGCCAGACTTGTCAGTAAAGGGATTGCTTGCTGACAAGGAACCCGTTGCTTTGTTGTAGTACTGGACCCCCTGGATGATGCTGCCATAGAACGTTCCGGTTCCCGTGACTGTGGTGGCGGTTGTCCCGGTCGTTCCAGAAGAGCCGGAAGTACCTGTTGTCCCAGTGGTGCCGGTAGTTGTCTTGGAACCGCCATCTGACTTTGCCAGATCCGAACCAGAGTTGCAAGCGTTGAGGGTAATTATAATAAATATAATCATTATAATGTTTGAAAGTTTCATCTGTTTTCCTTGATATGAGTTTTGACTCTTGATGTGATGTTTGTTTTTTGCACTATTGCGATTGGTTTCTGACTGGTTCAAGGGTTGAGAGGGGGACCAGGGGCGTTGCCCCTGGACCATCAGGGGGAATGATTCCCCCTGAAACCCTCAACAGCCATTCAAGCGATACTTACGACCTTGTATTGATTTCAATCGAGGCGTCGTCACTTGTACATTTGATCGTGGCTGGCGTGGGATCGGTACATATCGGCACGGATGTCGTCGCAGATGTTCCCACCGGAGTTGTTGTCGTCGTCGTCGATGGACAGCTGGGCTTGTCAGTGCCTGCAACCACATTATAAGTGAAAGTTGCATCACCGTTTTTATTTGTTGTTGCTATAGTGTTGTTAAAGTTAAGCTTGACATTACCGGCTGTCTGCGAACACAGAACAGACATATTCGGAAGTGTAATGCCTCCTTTATCCTTGACTGTGACGATGGCAACACCATTTCCTACGAGGATGCCAAGTGCCAATGGACGGATTGCTGAAAAACAGAATTGGCCTTTGGACATTGTTGTCGCGCCTGAATCGTTTGATGCTGCCACAACAATAACTTGTGGTGAGTTTTGATTACCATATCGATCATCACCTTTATACAGGTCTTTCACGTCGTATCCTAGACACCCAACCAGGATGGTTCCTTGATTGTTTCCGAAATTGTTATTATGGGCCGGATAGCGTACCCAGATGGTGGCTTTGCCATCGGTGGTGGTCATGGTTCCGGTTGTTAATTTGCTGCAACTTTCACCCCCGCCAATAGATGCACCCAGGGTGGAGGCTCCGATAAAGTAGTGCAGCTCGCTGGCGGTATTTTTGAAAGAAGATTGAGCATTGATCGTGGCACCGTTGATGGCGTTGACGAAGCGATTTTTGTCGCTGGGTGCCGCATTTTGGATCAGGATTCGATCTTCCTGCTCAATCTTGCGGTTGTAGTTATTGCGGGTGATGGAGAGCGATGCAAAATTTTGTCCAGAAGTGAGATCTTTGGAATTTGCCGTGGTTTTTCCATCGGTTCCTTCTGCGATGACAGAATCAATCAAACCCAATGAGATCGCTGTTCCATTTGGAACGGTATTACCCCATCGATCCGTTACCAGAGCTGTCCCGGTGCGGCAGTATACGCCACCTCCCAAATCTGCAATGGAATTGAGTTCAGGAGTGGATAATACAATGGTATGAGGAGGACCAGAAGAAATGGTCACTTTAGGTGCCAAAGCCGTGGCACCCAGGGTGATACCATCACTTTTGATCACTTCTGCCTTGATTTCCATGATGCCAGGCAACGTTCCTGATTTCAGGTTCAGGATCGCCGAACCATTGGTGGTTCGTATCCAGATCGAGTTGGTAGCATTTTGGGTGGAAACCGTACTGTCTTTGGCATCTTTGGCAGAGATGAATTCACCCCTGTTTGGAAAACTCACCAAGGTGATCTTCAGATTGTTGTTGGAATTGTTGTCCAGTGTGTTGAAATTGTTTTTGTAAACAGACTCTTTAAACTGGTTCCCGGTATCATCGAGGACATTGATGTTGATGGAGGTATTTTCTGTTGCGCCAACTCCGGCAACGGAAATGTTGGAATTCGAATTGTTGAATTGGATGCTTGCCGGTTCGCCTGTGGCTGAGAAGGTGCCAAAGGTGACTTTGGTGGTCATTGCAGGATAATCTTGCAGGGTAAATATCCCGGAGGCAGCGGCAGTTGGGGAAAGTACGGTGAATGTGACCCGTCCATCTTTGGTTACAGCAGGATTGCTGGATGTGACGCTTCCCGCGTTGATATTCAATGAGACTTTTGTACCATCGGCCACTTGGTTATTGTTGGAGTCATTGAGTATCACGGTCACCGTGGTTGTTGCAACACCGTCGGCGGCCAATGTGGTTGGGTTGGCGGTGAGGCTGGATTGAGCTGTACTCACAGATCCTGGATTAAAGGTAACGTCAAACAATTGATTGGAACCACCGAAACTGGCGGTTACGGTTGCTTTGCCTGACTTGACGGGGGCAGTCAGGGTGATCAAGGCCTTGCCTTTGGCATTGGTTTGTGCGATGGAGGAGGAGAGGGTGCCCGCAGTGGTGCTGAATCGGACGGGTACGCCTTCCATGGTTGCGTTTGAGGCATTGGTAACGGTTGCGGTAAGTACCATGTTGCTTTTTCCGTCAGCCGGCAGAGACGTTCCGCCAGCCGTCAAGGAGAGGCTGCCCAGTTGTGAGGCTTCGACAATGGCACTGGTGTTGCTCAGGTTGTTGGTTATGTCTGTATCGTTTGCAACAGGAACATCATTGGCAGAATAGCCAGGAAGAGTGGTCAGACGTTTGGTCAGTTCTGTTTCAAAAGTGTTGTTGGAAGTGGTTGTGGAAGCAATATTGAGTGATGTCACCTGGGATTGAGACAAGCTGGTTCTGACAGCTTCACTGATGCTGATGACATTTGGATCTATGGAGGAGTTGACAGATTTTGTTTTCAAAAACCTCATGATATTGACGGCTTGCTGGTTTGAGTCCACAGTGTCTTTCACCAGATTATAGGCCGTGATATCGGCTGTTTTGGCCGCCGGTATGGTGGCTGTGCCCAGGATGATATTGCCCACATGAAAGGTGAGTTGGAGGGATGTGGCGGCTGTGGAGGTTCCAGTCACGTAGGTATAGTTGAAAGTGCCACGGCTGTCTGTGAAGGGATTGCTCGCTGACAAGGAACCCGTTGCATTGTTATAGTACTGGACCCCCTGGATGATGCTGCCGTAAAACGTTCCGGTTCCCGTGACTGTGGTGGCGGCAGTCTCGGTTGTTCCTGATGTGCTGGTGGTTCCAGATGTTCCGACACCAGTCTTCGTCGCGTCAGACCCGCCGGAGTTGCATGCACCGATACCAATAACAATAAGTATCGTCATTATAAGACTCAAGAACTTCATGTGATTTCCTCTGTACTTGGTTGTTGAAATGTAAAAATGCTGTCCATTCGGACATCATTTTAATTGAAAATTATATATTATGATCACACTTTCGTTACCAAGTCAATTGCAATTTTTTTTATTGGAAAATGATATTATTTGTAAATGTTTGGTATTTTTGCTGTGAATCCCAGACTCGAAGGTCATGATAAGCCTTACCTGTTCCCACAATAAAATTATATATATATGCTTAAAAACCATGGAAGGGGTCACGATTGAATCCATTCTCAATCGTTGACATTTGAGCGAATTCATGCAAAAATGTTTAATATTTGCCTGCGCTTTATCAATGGCTTCCTGGCAGGCGCAACGGTTTGGACAGCAACCAAGCTTTTGACAGTACATGCTTTGGCATGGTTATAATTATGCATGATCTGTGCCAACAAATGTATCGGTAAGACCTTGGGGGGAGGAGAGCCGCCCCCCAATCCCCCCCCATCCTTTTTTTTATTATTTTTTTGAAAACATTGCGGAGGTTGGTGTGATTTCGGTATTGCTGGTTGATGACTCTGCGATTGCAATCCTGGTATTGCAGAAAATGCTGCTCCCTTTTACGGATATCGAAGTGGTTGGTACCGCCAACAATGGTGAGGATGCACTTGCTCTGATTCCAAAATTGCAGCCACGGGTGATCTGTACGGACTTGCACATGCCGAAAATGGATGGGCTGCAATTTATCAAGGAAGTGATGAAGCGTCATCCCTTGCCGATCCTGGTGATCAGTGTATCGGTGCATCAATCGAAAGATGATCACAACATTTTTGAGTTGTTGGATGCAGGGGCCATTGACGTTTTTCCCAAGCCACGTGGAGGATTGGACAGTTTCAACAAAGAATTGACTGTGGAGTTGGCCAGCAAGATCCGGGTACTTTCGGGAGTGATACCCATTCGTCGTCATAACCGTGGCAAATCCAGTGTGAGCGTGGCACCACCCGTTGATCCCAGGCCCTCCCGGACTTATCCCAAAATAGTGGTCATGGGGGCCTCCACAGGGGGTCCACAGGCATTGATGACCATTTTGTCTGAACTGCCGAAACATTTTCCCGTGCCTGTATTGTGCGTTCAACACATCAGCGCGGGGTTTCTGGATGAAATGGTCAGTTGGCTGGGTGGCACCACCAGCCTGACGGTGCGGGTCGCCAAGCCAGGGGAGACGCTTCAAGCCGGATTTGTTTATTTTCCGGAGGAAGGTTCCCATTTGGTGTTCAACACCCAGGGGCGGGTTGGTGCTCAGGCCAACACAGCCGAAGAGTTGCATTGCCCTTCCATTGACATTGCGTTTTCTTCGGTTGCCGCCTGTTTTCAAGAAGCCGTGGTTGGTGTTTTGCTCACGGGCATGGGGCGGGATGGTGCCCAGGGGTTGCGCGCCATCCTGGACGCAGGTGGTACGACCATTGCCCAGGATGAAGCCTCCAGTGTGGTTTTCGGCATGCCTCAGCAAGCCATTGCCCTGGGAGGAGCCAAAGAAATTCTCCCATTGTCAGATATTGCCTCTGCTTTGATGCGGCATGTTGGTTGGTAAGGAGTCAAAAGAAGTGGAGAGACAAACATGACCGGATCCATACAGGTGTTGATTGTCGAAGACAGTGCCATTCAGCGCGTCATGTTGCAACGGATGTTGGATAAGGCTGGCTATCAGACCATGACGGCGTGTGATGGCGCGGAAGGTCTGGCTGCGGCGCGCTTGCATAAACCCAGGCTCGTCATTGCCGATATCGCCATGCCCAATATGGATGGCTATGAGATGTGCAAAGCGATCAAGCAGGATCCTGAACTCTCCCAAACCTCGGTCTTGATTCTCACCGGCCTGGATGACCCCAAGGAGGTGATTCGGGGTTTGCATGCGGGCGCGGATCATTTTTTGACCAAATCCTCTCAAGAAAATCATATTCTGGCACGTATCCGTTCTGTGTTGACCGCGCCGGTCGAAGAACCTGATGACGGCACCGCTCTGCAAGTTGTGTTTGCAGGCGAAACCTATGCCATTAACGCGACCCGGCGACAGACCATCAACTTGTTGTTATCCACGTATGAAAATGCTGTACGTCAGAACCGGCAATTGATCGAGACGCAACAGGAGTTGAAACTGCTCAATCAAAGTCTGGAAGAGAAGGTGCAACAACGTACCAGGGAATTGGAAGTGGCCAATCGTGCCAAGAGTGTTTTCATTGCCAACATGAGCCACGAATTGCGCACGCCCATGAATGCGATTATCGGCATGACCGATCTGGTACAAAACACATCTCTTGATCCGAATCAAAAAGAGTGTCTGGATATCGTGCGCAGTGCTTCGGATACGCTACTTTTTTTCATTAATACCCTGCTTGATTTCACCCAGATGGAAATCGGCACGTTGCAAGTCAGAAATGTTTCATTTCGTCTGCGGGTGGAATTGGAACGAAGTCTTGATCCTTTTTTGGGGATGGCCAACGAAAAAGGTCTTTCTTTCCATTGGCATGTACACGATGATGTGCCGGACCGGTTGCGAGGCGATTTTTTACGGGTCAAACAAATTTTGGCCCAGTTGATTGCCAATGCCATCAAGTTTACGCCACAGGGTGGAGTTGACGTGGAGGTCACTCGGACAGGTTTGACCGAAGAGAAGGTGACGCTTTGTTTTGCGGTCAGGGATACGGGCATCGGCATTGATCCGGCTGCAACAGACGTGGTGTTCGAGAGCTTTGTCCAAGGAGACGGCTCAGCCACGCGCAAATATGGGGGGGCTGGTTTGGGACTCAGTCTGGCCAAGGGATTGTCCCATTTGTTGGCTGCTCGTATCTGGTTTGAAAGCGCGTTGAATGTGGGCAGCGTCTTTTATTGCGAAATGTCTTTTCAACTGGAGAACGAGCCAGACGAGGAATGGGATGAAGTTTCTGAAAAAGGGTTGGATACTGCCCTCATGCATGACACGGTCGCAGGATCCTCCTTGTCGGAAACTCAGCTCCCGGAAGGATCTTTGGAACTGGACAAAAAGAGTTTGGCCACAGTGCAACTGGTGATGCAAGAATTGGCTCGCCTGCTGAATATCAATGACCTGGAAGCTGAAAAACGGTGTGTCGCCTTGAGTTCGCTTCTGGCCCAAACACACTGGCATGGCTTGGTCAAAGAGATGGAACACTCTATCAGAGATATGGATTTTGAAATGGCCCGGACACAGTTGAATAAACTGGTCAAGGCTTTGGGCAACTGAAGGGGAAGGTCGAGATGTCATGCCAGGTAAAATTCATCCTTGCCAAACCGTATGGACTTATATCAAAAATAGGTAACATCTACTGCTTGATTTTCGTTTCACCCATTTGCGTGGAAACCATGACATGAAAAATTTTTTTGGTTTGTTGGTCAGATTGGCTGGCTGTCTGCTGATCGCTTGTTCGGCTTCTGAAAGTTGGGCTGCGGAAGTCAAGTCCAAGGCCGAATCTGAACGGGAGTATCTCCATTTTGGCAACATGGGGGGGTTGATGCCGAATTTGGATCCGCGTGACCTCAAGGATCCTGATTCCGAGGGTTCCAGGCACATAGTCAAATATTGTGGGCAATGTCATAATGTCCCAGGACCAAGCATGCATACCCGTGAAGAATGGAGTCTGGTGTTCTGGAGAATGATCTGGCGCATGCAGATGATGCGGGCACAATTCAAGAATTTTCTGGTGCCCACCTATGCCGAAAGCCACGTCATGTTTTCTTATCTCTCTGCCAATGCCATCCAGGCGATCAGTGCGAGTGATGTTCCAACCCAGAATGAGGGAGCCAAGGACTATTTGAAAATCTGCATGCAGTGTCATCGTCTGCCCGCGCCTACGCAACACGAGCCAAAGGACTGGCATAAAGTGGTGAATCGAATGAGAAGTCATATGAAGAACATGGGAAAAGTTGTTCCTTCACCAGATGAGGCAGATCGCATCGTCAAATTTCTGAAATCACAGGCCGTCACTCCCTAGGCTCTAGCTGGAGAAAGGAAATGCGTGACTCTCAGGTTATGTTTCTGGTCTGCGTTGGTGCGTAACCTCTGGGCAACAAGTCCGGGTGATGCATCCCTGCCAGAAGGTTTCGCATCTGGAATGATCTGTTTGAGTGTGTACCATTGGAACCAAAAAGGGGTTTTTGGAATGCTTTCCACAAACCCTTTTTGGTTTGATGGTGGGTGTCAGACAGAAATGATGTCAACATCATGAAAGGGCAAGAAAATACAAAAAAGATATTCAAAGGGATTCCTTATTTTTTTTACATGTCTGGAAATATAATAATAGGTTTTTTGAATATTTCAAGAGGAAGATTCGGTTTTTTGGTTACGCATGTATTTCAACAAATATATTTTACTGCCTTTCAATCTTTCAAATTGACGTTTTTTATTGGCTTCGCGCTTGGTGTATTGATTGTTCTGCCATTCGTATCGTTTGGATTTACCGACATTGAATTGCTCGGTTCCCTGATGGAGAAAGTACTGTTTCATCAATTGGTCCCGTTCATTACGGCCATTGTGGCGATTGGACGTTCCGGTACAGCCATTACAGCGGAAATCGCCAGCATGAAGAGCCAACAGGCTATCGAAGGACTGATATTGGAGGGCATTGATCCGCATTACCTGCTTGTACAGCCAAGGGTGATCGGAATGATTGTTTCTGTTTTGCTGTTAAGTGTCTGGATGATTTCAGGCTCTATACTGGGTTCTACTACCATCATTTTTTTTGTGGATGATGTTGGGTGGTGGCAGGTGTTTCGTGCCAGTGCCATTATGATGACACTTTCTGAATTCGGCTTGATCATCTTGATGATGCTTTGGTTTGGCATGGCCATTGGCACGATTCATTGTTACTACGGATTTGTTTCCAACAATGCCGTGCAAACGGCCATGAATCTGCCCAAGGCTTTTGTGAGTTCATTTTTGGTTTGTCTGGTGGTGATCGTCCTGTTTTCCTGGGTGCGCTATGGATGAACCGATTTTGCGACTCGATTCCATTGTATTGCCGATGGCACATAAATGCCAGCCAATGGATCTGGTGGTCTCAAGAGGGGAGATATGGGTGATTACAGGGGCCACGGGATCAGGAAAGACGACTCTGTTCAAAGTCATGTCAGGGTTGATTCAACCGCTCCAAGGCACGGTGACACTTTTTGGAACGAATCTGAATCAGGCTCATGTCAAACATGTCACTCTTTTGAGACGCCGCATGGGTGTGTTGTTGGAGAGTGACGGACTGATTCCTTCGTGGACAGTTTATGAGAATTTGGCCTTGCCATGGCGTTATTATAATCTGTTGCCTAAGCAGGAGTTGGAACCTTTTCTGCATGCCCAACTGTTGCAGTACCAGGAAGATGTCTCTCTCTTGCACAAGGTCGTGGCCACCCTGACCCTTGAACAACGGGTTCGTATGGCTTTGATTCGAGCCTTGCAAAAAAATCCTGAGTTGTTATTGATTGATAATGACATGTTGGCCTTGCACTTGCCACGTTTGTTAAAGTTCAGCTGGACACGCAAGTTGGAGGAGAAGTCTGGGGCCATGGTGTTGCGTGGCGTCTCATCCATGACAACCTTTTTGCCAAGAGAGTCTCTGCGTTTGGCAATCCTCCAAAATGGTACGCTGTTGGCGACTGGAAGCCTGAGAGAATTGTCCGAACATCCTGATCCCAAGGTCGTCATGACCATCAAGGAGTATTAAATTATGGCAGCCATTACGCGCTCCTGGACAGATCGTGATCGCCGTTTCAAGCAAACTGTTAGTGTTTTTGTATTGGCAACAATGATAATTGTTATGGGTATTCTTTGGGCTGGCCATACCAGCATGAGTCCATTTGACTCGAAATATCACCTGCATATGGAATTGACCCATGCCGAAGGTTTAAAAATTGAGACCCCCGTAACTTTGGCGGGCATTTTGGTGGGCAAAGTGTCGGATATGCAATTGACTGCGGATAACAAAATTCGGGTGACTTTATGGTTGCTGAAGAAATTCATGGAGAAAATACGCCATGATTCCATTGTCACCATGGTAAAACCTTTTGTAGGCAATGTCACTTTGGATATCAGTCTTGGCTCTCCTTCCACACCGGTTTTGCGTGAAGAGCAGGTGATACCATTCAAAAAGGGGACTGATATCAGTGATATGCTGGCCCTGATACCGGCAAAACTGGCCCATTTGGATGCCATTCTGGCCAATATCAACACGTTGACACTATTGCTGTTGAATCCGAATGAACCGTTGCAAAAAACGTTGACCCATGCCGATCAGACTATGGACAATTTGGAAAGGTTGTCAAAAGATGCGGCTGATCTCATGAATATTCTGCATGCAGCCACGCCAGGCAAGGTGGAGGCGTTGAGTCAAGCCGCGATGCAAAGTGTTCGACAGGTGGAAAAAATGGTCTCAGAGATGCAATCTCTCCTCAAGTCGGTACAACCCATGGTCGGTCAGGTGCAAAGCATGCTACAGGCCACGAATAGAATTGCAACCGATGTTGGCAAGGTCACAGAACAGTTGGGCAAGGTCAGCCCGGAGATTCCAGTATTGGTCAACCAGGGGCATGATGTCATGCGGGAATCAGAAATGTTGTTGCAACGTCTCAATCATTCGGTGCTGTTTGGTGTGAGCAGACCGGATGCAAGGGATGTGAAGTTGCTGTTTACGCCTCGTGACATCCCCATGATTCAAACGACCATCAACGTCCCATGATGACCTGGAAAAAAGATCGCAGGTATCTGGTACAGACTCTTCCATGGGTGCTGGTGACGATGGTGTTGATGGCTTGTTCCACAGCACCATCAACTAAAATTTTGACTGATAAATGGGATATAACTCATAGCAAGGCTGCACAATTGTTCCAGGAGTGTCGTACTGGACTTGCCCTGGAAGAATATTATAAAGTTTTATATTTGGCCGAGTTGCGAGATGACCAGGAAGGCATCGCCACAGCCTTGTTGAATCTGGGGACCATTCAGATGGTACGAGGAGATTTCAAGGAGGCTGAGCAACAATTGGATCAGGCCCGCAAGAGATTCGGGATGTTGGGTGATGTTGTTGCAACTCTCCAGGTGGAAATCAGTTTGGCCACTCTGTTGGTCAGGCAGGGGCGATTGCAACCTGGGATTGAGGCGTTTCAACACGCATTGAGGCGATTGGCTTTGGAAAAACGGGCTTCACCCATTTTGAAGGTCATCATTTTGAACGGTTTGGCCATGGCCTACAAAGGTTTGGATCAATACCCCAGCGCGTATGTCAGTTTGGATCAGGCGGAAAAATTGGCCAGAGAGTTGGATGCCTCAAAGGATTTGGCTTCGACCTTGATGAATCGTGCCAGAGTTGATTTTCAACAGGGAAAAATCGATATCGCCAAAAAAGGGGTGTTACAGGCCCTGGATTTGGATCGGGCCATGGAAAATGTGTTGGGCATCGGTGCGGATTTGTTACTGTTGGGCATGATCGAGGAGCAACAGGGGTTGATGGATCGTGCCAGAAATCATTACCGGCAGGCTGACAGCATTTTTGATTATTGTGGCTTGGAACGAAGTCGATTTTTCACTGCCGAGCAGATCAGGCATCTTGACAGCAGAAAAGATGAATCCATGTTATGGAAAAATAAAGAACTTGGAGGGCGGTGATCGTCATTCAAGATGCTCATTTTTTTTAATAATTTAAAAACATTAACTCACGCTCATCCAGTGATTTTTTGCAATTGCGCCAACAACCGTTTGGTCGAGACCGGCATGGCGGTTTTCAACTCCTGTGCAAACAAAGATACCCGAAATTCCTCCAGCATCCAACGCAACATCTCCAATTCAGGATTATGCAGTTTCTCTTGTGCAAAACGTTGCGCACGTTTACGGTACTCCTGCCAGTAAAAAGCCACTTCGTTGGTCTTGAGGGCATCTTTGCCAGGATCATAGGCACACCGTTCCAAACGCATGCGAATTGCTTGCAAATACCTCGGCAGATGTTCCAACCATGGTGAGGGTGTTGTCAGTAAAAAATCCGCTGGCAGCAAAAATTGCAATTGTTCCTGGATATCGGGCACCGCTGTTTTTTTGACTGCCGTTTGGGCACGTCCAACCATCTGTTGCACCAAAAGATACTCCCCCAAAATGCGTTGCGCCAAGGCAAAAAGTGTAACCGCCTCGGAGTTCAAACGAGCCTTGCCTGCTTGCAAACGAATATTAAAACTCTCCTGATCGTGAATGCGAGAAGCATCGACAGGCAGAAAAACGTTCATGATTCCACGTGCGATAACCCACTCTTCAAGGGTTTTGTAAGTTACGTTATTCTGTTTAATCAAAGTCAGAAAGGCCATCGTAATCTCCCTTGGACAGGAGAATTGTCGCTTGACTGCCGGAATCATGGAGGAGAGTTGCAGCATGAACAAACGCGCCAACCCCCGACGTGTGACTTGAGCCGCCTCATCAGGATTGTCCAGGATGCGCAAAGAGACGCTTTTGCCATCATCTTGCAAAGCCGGAGTGCCATACAGAGTTCGACCATTGGCATCCAGCTCCACCAGTTCTGGCAGGGGACCGAAATCCCAGCGGACCAATCCCTGCCGCTCCCATCCTGCCTTGGAGAGGTGTTGAAAGCGGTTGCGCGCGTCCTGACCCAGCTCCAATTTCAATGCTTCAAGATCTCGTCCGCTCCCAAGAATGCGCGATGTCTTTTCATCGACAATTAAAAAATTCATGCGCAAATGATCAGGCAAGGATTCGGTCAGCCATGCATCCAGAGGGATGTCAATCCCTGTTTTGACTTTCAATAATTGACTTAACGCAACCTTCAAAGATCCACTATATTTCGTTAATTGACTCATGCACCATTCAGCAGTGGCTGGCAAGGGGATCAAAGGGCGACGCAATGGCTTGGGAAGAGATTTTAATAGTGTCAGAATCTTGTTCTGCAACAGTCCTGGCACCAGCCATTCAAAACAAAAAGGTGAAACATGATTCAACATAGGCAATGAAATGCGCACATTGACCCCATCATTGAATCCCCCTGGATCAAAGCTGTATTCCAAGGGAAACTCATGACCATCAAGCACCAAATGTCCTGGAAATTGCTCCCCACAGATTCCGCCATCCTCACGCAACATGACATCTTCCTGATTGAAACAAAGCACTTGCAAATCCTGCTTGCGTGCATGTGCATACCATTCATGAAAGCGGCGCGCGGTATGAATGGTCGCTGGAATGCGGGCGTCGTAAAAGGCAAATCGATCCCCATCCGAGGTCAACAAATCCCGACGCCGGGATTTATGCTCCAACTCCCGGATCTCGGCCATCAAGCCCTGATTGTGCGTGAAAAAATGGGCCGTGGAGTTGAAATCACCTTCCACCAGGGCAGATTGAATGAAAATCCGTCGCGCCTCGACCGGGTCGATCTGGCCATAATGAACCTTGCGGTTGGCAACCAATACCAGACCAAACAACGTCACCCGCTCCATGGCCATGACCTGACCGAGCTGTTTTTCCCAATGGGCCAGGGAATAACTGCGCCGACATAATGAACCGGCTGCCACTTCAAGCCATTCCGGCTCAATGCGTCCACACAGACGGGCGTAAAGACGACTGGTTTCCACCAGTTCCCCGGCTACCACCCAGGCCGGTGGTTTCTTGTGCAGCGCAGAACCTGGATGCAGCATAAAACGGATATCTCTGGCCCCGCTAAATTCTTTCATGTCGCTTTTGCATCCAGCTTGCCCCAGCAATCCAGGCAATAGTGCCTGGTGGATTTCCGCATAGGTGGCCGGTATTTCATTCGGACGCATCCCCATCTCTTTGGTCAAATCCACCAGTTGAGCATGAATGTCCATCCATTCACGCACTCGTACCCTGGAAAGGTAATTTTCCTTGAGAAAACGTCGAAAACCTGCCCCGCTGGGATGCGTCTCACGGCCTTGTTGAATGAATTGCCACAGGTTCAGGATCCCGATGAAATCAGATTGCCTGTCTGTAAAACGGGCATGACACTGGCGGGCAGTTTCCCGTTTCTCTTGTGGCTCCTCGCGGGGGTCTGGCAGGGTCATGGCTGCGACAAGCACGAGAATTTCGGTCAGACGCCCCTGTTTTCCCCCTTCCAGCAGAATTCTGCCCAGACGCGGGGAGAGGGGAAGGCGCGCCAATTGTCTTCCCACTTCGGTCAGTTGTCCGTTCTCGGTAATCGCCCCCAACTCTTCCAGAAAGCGTGTCCCAAAACGTATGGCTTGCGGAGTAGGGGGGTCCACAAAGGGAAATTGCTCTATCTCGCCCAATTTCATGGCTTTCATTTGCAAAATAACGGCATCCAGAGGCGTGCGGAGAATTTCAGGATCGGTAAATTGTGGACGGGCCAGATAATCCTCTTCAGAATAGAGCCGAATGCAGATTCCATCAGCCACGCGACCGCATCGCCCCTGACGCTGGTCTGCTGATGAGCGGGAGGTTTTTTCCACAGGCAGGCGTTGTATGCGCATACGATCACTGATCCGGCTGATACGCACCAGTCCACTATCCACCACATAATGCACACCAGGAACCGTGATCGAGGTTTCAGCCACATTGGTGGCCAAAATCAGACGACGGGCCACGCCAGGATGAAAAATACGGTGCTGGTCCGCACTGGGCAGGCGGGCATACAGAGGCAGGATTTCCACCCCTGGCCCCATCTTTTGGCGCAAGGTCTCGCCGATTTCCCGTATCTGTTGCTCCCCTGGCAAAAAAATCAATACATCCCCATGCATGCCCGGTTGAGAGAGTTCCTCGACAGCTTCGACAATGGCGGTTTCCAGGTTCCGTTCTTCAGTTTCTTCCAGGTCGGTTTCGTCGCACTCTTCCAGACGCAAGGGACGATAACGGGTCTCTACAGGATAGGTCCGTCCTGAGACCTCAATCAGAGGGGCTTGGTTGAAATGATTGGAAAATTTTTCAGCGTCCAGAGTGGCGGAACTGATGATGACCTTGAATTCCGGTCGTTTGGTCACAATCTGCTTGATGGCCCCCAGCAGAAAATCAATATTCAGGCTCCGCTCATGCGCCTCATCGATCAGGATCGTTTCATAGCGATGCAGAAGGCGATCCCCCTGGATTTCCGCCAGCAGAATGCCATCGGTCATGACCTTGATCAGGGTTTCTGGTGCCGTGTGGTCGCTGAATCGAACTTTGTGGCCAACCGATCTGTCAGAGGCCCAGGTCACATCCTGGCGTAAAAATTCGGCGATGGAACGCGCCGCAATGCGTCTTGGTTGGGTCACGCCCACCAGACCGGCACTGCCCAATCCCAATTCCAGACAGATTTTGGGTAATTGCGTGGTTTTTCCCGATCCAGTCGCTCCAGAAACAATGATGACCTGATGCTTGCCAATGGCATGGGCTATTTGCTCCCGCATGGCAGCCACAGGGAGTTCCTGGGGATAGTTCATGGGCGGGATCGATGCGCGACGTTGTTCCCTTTGCGCCATGGAACGAGCCAGATCTTGTTGGAAAGTCGTCAACAAAAGGGGGTCTGGATCTGGATTGCGATAATTGTTGGTCATGACACGTAAACGTTTCCGCAAGGGGTTGCGATCCCGGATCATGGCCTGTGAAAGTTCAGACAAAAGGCGACTGACGAGTTTATTCATAACGGAACAGGGAACCCAATAGGTCAGGACAAACTTGGAAGCACCAGAGGGAACTTTTCTGGCAAGAAGAGACAACCAAAACGCTGCGGGATGGATCTTTCAGTCCCCCTTTTTTCCCGATGTCCATCATTCGGGCAGCGAAGAACCATGGGGCAGGGTGAATGTTCCACAGGGATTCTGGTACGAGGCGGCAAAAGGGGAGTCGCTTCAACCGTCACCATTGGGCAGCAGAATCAACGTGAAGGTGGAGCAGATGAGGGGCGGGCAGGCAGGGTGGATGCAGGGGCAGACAGGCACTTCCATTCCTTGCAAAGTATGAATACCCGCTCATAGAGAGGTCCACTGGACTGAAACAATACAATCTATGGTAAAATTTAGTATAACTTTTGGAGGTTGGGTAAATTGGAAAACCGTCTATGCCAATGCAGTTATTTTTGCCAAGTCATCCGGTCCATTCACCGCCAATGCCCGCATGTCTTTGTTGATGCGTTTCATCATCCCGGTTAGAACCTGCCCAGTACCCAGTTCCACAAAGGTATCCACTCCAAGTTCAATCAAGCGTCGCATGGAGGCCTCCCACTGCACAGGAGCCGTGATCTGCTCGACCAATTGGCGTTTGATATCTGTTCCTGAAATCGTTTCTCTGGCCGTGACATTGGCCACCAGCGGGGTCTGAAGATCATGAATGGCCTGCTGTTCCAATACTTCGGCCATGGTGACAGCAGCTTTATCCATCAATGAGCAATGAAACGGGGCTGAAACCGCCAAAGAGATTCCACGACCCTTGACGGATTTGGCCAGTGCCATGGCCCGTTCCACAGTATGTTTATGACCAGAAATGACTATTTGTCCTGTAGTGTTATAATTGGCCGGAGCGCAAATACCTTCGGTTTCCTCTGCTGCTTGACGACAGATCGCTTCCACATCCTCAGAGGAGAGATTGAGCAAGGCAGCCATGCCACCCTCCCCAGCAGGAAATGCGGTGCGCATGGCCTCCCCACGTAACCTTACCAAACGAATCGCGTCATGGGTGGAAAATCCCCCGCCAACAGCAATGGCCGCATATTCACCCAAAGAATGTCCAGCCACAAAATCAGGACGCAAGGTTGTTCTGGAAAGCACCAAATGAGCGGCAGCCAATCCGGTCAATACCAAGGCAGGTTGGGCATTTTCTGTCAGTTTCAGGCTCTCTTCCGGGCCATGAAACAGCAGATCTCGGAATGCAACCCCCAAAATCTCATCGGCACCATGAAACAAAGCGCGGATCGCTTCATCACAAGCATACAGATCCTGGCCCATGCCGACCGTTTGAGATCCCTGACCTGGAAACAAAAAGGCGATTCGACCCATGCTTGTGCTCACATGCAAGATGTCACAACAATCCAGTTCCTTACGGTGTGACCGTCTCAGGTTCTGGTACGGGAATGGAGGGAACGGGCTGCACAATGACAGAAGGACAGGAGTTATACGATGAGTGTGGATTGCGCATCAATTCGGATTTCAAAGTGTTCAATTCAATGAACTCATCGGCCTGACGACGGAGTTCGTCGGCGATCATGGGGGGCTGAGTCAGCAGGGAGCTGACAACTGTGACAAATTTTCCTTGATCCTGAATCGCCTGGACCACGCTACGAAAATCGCCATCTCCGGAAAACAAAACCGCATGATCATAATGGGAGGCCATTTGCAGCATCCCGACGGCGATTTCGATATCCATGTTACCCTTGATACGTTTGTGACCGGTAACTGGATCTATGTACTCTTTGATGGGTTTGGTGATGACGGCATACCCATTGTAAGCCAACCAATCCACCAAAGGACGGATGGGTGAATAGTCCTGATCATCCCCCAAAGCTGTATAATAATAAGCACGGAGCAATCGGCTATGACTCTGAAAATGAAGCAAAAGTTTTTTGTAATCAAAATCAAAGCCAAGTGAACGAATGGCAGCATACAGGTTGGAGCCGTCAATAAAAATGACAGTCCTTTCATTTTGATGAAATGTTATAGGCATGTGAGATCCCGAAAAAAGAAAGTTCTTGATAAAATCTTTTTAGTTTTTCAACAAACCAAGAGAGACAAAAAAGATGTGCCAAAAAAACAATTTGGAGCGGGAGAAGGGATTCGAACCCTCGACGTCAACCTTGGCAAGGTTGCACTCTACCCCTGAGTTACTCCCGCTTTGCTTGCAATATTGCGTGCTTGCATTCAGATACGTCATGAAACAGTTTTTTTAATGTTACCTGGTCAAATTGGCGTTGTACGTTTGACCTTTCAAGATTTTGTTTTTTTTTGTACTCTTTATGGTACTTTTTTTTGTTCTCATCGGATCATTTTGTGGAGGCCGGGGTGGGATTTGAACCCACGAATGAAGGTTTTGCAGACCTCTGCGTTGGACCACTTCGCCACCCGGCCATGGGTATATCAAACAAGGTTCACAAATTGGAGCGGGAGAAGGGATTCGAACCCTCGACGTCAACCTTGGCAAGGTTGCACTCTACCCCTGAGTTACTCCCGCATGCTGTGTGAAACCTGTCCCAATCCTTATAAAGAATTTCATGTACTCAAGTCAAGGCCAGACGAAAGGCAAGGGGTCAAATTTTTGGATGAATTTGTGGCCAAGCCGAAACCATGTAATGATACCCGGACCACAAGGAGAAAACAACGGCAACATATAAAAAAAACAGCCCTGGCCATTGGAAAGGAACACCAAACAGCCCATCCTGAACCAACAGCATGATAATGGCCGTCATTTGGAAGCCGGTTTTCCATTTGGCCAGGACCGTGACCGAAATGGAGATCCCCAATCCGGCCAGTCGTTCGCGCAAGGCCATAATGGTGATCTCGCGGGCAAGCAGGATCAGAATGAGCAAAAAGGGGGCTTTGCCTTGCGAAAGCAACAGTACAAACGCCGAAATTACCAGAAGTTTGTCAGCCACTGGATCAAAAAAACGTCCAAAATCAGTCAGCAATCCTTCGCGCCTTGCAATATAACCATCGGCCCAATCGGTCAAGGCGGCCAGACTGAACAAGACTGCGGACAGTATCAATCCCAATCGATCAGGCAGATAGGCAACACCGATAAAAAAAGGTATCAATACGATGCGTGTGGCAGTCAAAATATTAGGTAAGTTCCATGCCATTGTTGAATCTCAAATGATTTCCTGGCAATCCTGTAAATATTGGACAATGGTTGCAGCCAATGTTGCAGAAATACCTTTTATTGATACCAAATCTTCTATTGGTGTTGCACGGATGGCTCGCACAGAACCAAACCGACGCAGAAGATCGCGTTTTCTTTTTGGTCCAACCCCTGGAATATCATCCAGAACAGAATGAACTTGAGCATGGTTACGTTTGTTCCGGTGATACTCCACGGCAAACCGATGCGCTTCATCTCGAATATTTTGCAAAAGAAACAATACCGCAGAACGTTCTGACAGTATAATCGGTTTTGCGCGTCCTGGCAAGAAAAGGGTTTCTTTTCCTGCATGACGGTCTGGACCCTTGGCCATGGCACACAAGGCAACCCCTGTGATGCCGCGCTGTTCAATCACTTCCATGACCGCATGCAATTGGCCCATTCCGCCATCAAGCAGCACCAGATCTGGCCAAATCTCTGCTTTGGTTTGGTCTGCTCCGGTTTGGTCTGTTTCGATTGTGTCGGTTTCGGTTGTGGTGCCATCCTCCAGACTTCGGGTTTGTTCCCAGTTTTTGAAACGACGTGCCAGAACTTCGGCCATACGACTCGTATCGTCCATTGCGGATGGATTCTTGATCGAAAAACGACGGTATTCCCGTTTCAGCAACCCTTCGACCCCAAAAACCGCCATGGAGGCCACCGGATATGAATCCTGTATATGGGAGACATCAAAGGCTTCGATCCGTTCCGGGGCACGAGGAAGATCAAGCACGGTGGCCAGCTCAGCCAGCAGGCGACGGTTGGCCCGTTTGCCGCTCATATACCGGATCTTGGCTGATTCGGCATTGGTGCTGGCCATGTCGATCAAGCGTTTTTTTTCCCCCCGCAGAGGCATGCGAATACGAACAGGTCCACCTCGAATCCGGCCCAGGCTGGCCGCAAGCCATGCCCCTTCAGGCAAAGGGAGGTTGACCAGAATTTCAGGCGGTGGCATTGGGTTCTCCTCGTTGCTGTCTGGTGTGGCATCAGACAGACGAGGCGCGTAAAATTGGGCAATAAAGGCCTCCAACGCTTCAGCGGGGTCCAGTTCTTCGGTATTGTCCGGGAAATGGCCTTGATTCCCAAGATTGACACCTGAACGTACAAAAAAGACCTGAATGGCAGCCGGACCTGTGCTGGTCGTGACACAGATGATATCCAGATCACAGTTTTCCGCCAGGTTCAGCCGTCTTTGCTGCTGCACATGGGCAATGGCTTGGATGCGATCCCGCAGACGGGCCGCCTCTTCGAATTGGCGTTGATTGGCTGCATCCCACATGGCCTGATTCAATCCCTCGGTCAATTGTCGGTCGCGGCCTTCCAGAAACAAGGTGACCTCCATCACCCATCGGGCATAACTTTCCTGATCGATCAATCCCTTGCAAGGGGCCTGGCACCGTTTGATCTGATACTGCAAACAGGGTCGTTGCCGACTGACAAATTGGCGTTCCTCGCATTGACGCAAAGGAAAAATGGTTTGCAGCCATTTCAAGGTTGTTCTGACAGCACTGACACTGGGATAGGGACCGAAATAACGCCCTCCCTCGGTGCGTGGACCACGAAACAGGGTCAAGCGCGGAAATGGATGATCAACCGTCAGGCGCAACCATGGGTGGGATTTGTCATCTTTGAGCAAAACATTATAGGGAGGCTGCCATTGTCGAATGAGATTGGCTTCCAGTATCAGGGCATCATTTTCGGTGGGCGTCATCAGGACCGTCAGATCACGCGCCTTGGTCAGCATGGCCAAGGTTCTGGGTGACCCCGAAACATGAAAATACGAGGCAACCCGTTTTTTCAGGGACTTGGCCTTGCCAATATAAAGGATCTTTCCCTCCTCATCCAAAAAACGATACACCCCTGGTCCATCTGGCAGAGAGGCGGCGGCTTCATATAATGCAGGATGCAATTCTTCGTTCAACGTGACTATTGGAAAGCGTGGTGAGAGATCCTTGTTTGTAATCTTTTATCATGCAGCAAGAGCGAACTCACAGAGTACTGACTCGTTGGCATCGTGTAGGGCTACGAGAATATCACTCTTTCCCTTATTGACAACACTCTCAGGAGATTCTCCTTTACGGATGAGTACCAAGTGCGGTCTCATCCGTCGCTTCAAGGCGCGGACCGCAGGATGCAATGTTTCGTCGTCCACCGACATCAAGTCAGCAATCTTCGCAGCTGATTGTACATCTCCGAACATCGCCTGCGCAACGATGATCAAGGCAGTGAAACGCGTATATTTCTCGGAAAGTCCTTCCAAAGCTATTTTATCATGCTCACGTAAGGCACGCTCAAACTCAAAAGCAAAAGAAGTCATTTGATCTTGATCTTCCCCGATCCCATATCTCACCGCTATCAGCCTTGTATACGCTAACGGGGCATCATTCAACATGTCAGCCACCTGAGTCAACACCAATTCTTTTTCTTCTTCTGAGCCATTATCCATTTTGAATCTAAGTCGTCGCGTTGTACCCAACTTAATGATATCCAGAGGAACTGCCTCATTCAAATCGATATCCAGTTTTTCGATAGAAAAATCCTGATCTTCGTCAGCTACAATTGGCTCTTCTTTCATCAATTCTGTTGAAATGGATGTTCCTCCTGGCGTTTTCTCGATTAATTCTAACAACTTTTTGAATTTCTTGTTGCGCTTGTTAACCTCTCTTGTCTTTTTAAGCAGATTAATCGCCTCCTGTCGATCTGATGGATCACCGCTTGAAAGTAGTAATTCAGCGAATTGGCAAGGCGCATAAACATCTTCTGGAGTGATTTTCATCGTATTGCGAAGTATTTTTTTCGCTTCTTCGATATCCTCAGGTACACCCGTCAAAGTTAAAACTTTTGCAAGAAAATTGCGAATAATAGTGTCATTTAGATGGACAGTATTTAATTTTTTAAGTATTTCTGAAGCGTTAGATAGATTCGTCTTACCTCCCAATAATATGTATGTCTTGGCTAATTGGATCTTTGAAAATATATTGTTTGGCGCGAGAACAACATGCTTCCGCCAGAGCCAATGTGCTACGTCAAAGGCTTTATGCACGTTGATTAGATTATTGCTGACCGTGCCTAATAACTGTCCCTCATTCAAAAGGCGATTGACCACCAACTCCACATCCTGATCTCCCAAGAGATTTTTTCCTGCGGCATTTGCCATAATGGATGCAAGAGCACCTATTTTAGGAAATATATTGTCTTTGATGTTTGCAGTCAGTATGTTGATCGCCTCAGAAATATCAGAAGCGTTTTGTGATTGCCCAAGGAACATTGCTAATTGATTCGTGATGGCTTCAGAGTCAGGGAATATTCGAAATGACTCCCGCGCCAGATTAAAAGCTTCATTATATTTGTCATGTTGACATTCTAAAACTTCAATCAACATGCTGCGCAAGTACATGTCCCAGGGAAATCGTCGTATTGCTTCCCAATATACGAGTTCTGCAGCTTCAAATACCCCCATCTTCACCAAGCCACGACCCCACAGTATCCAAAGGTAGTTGTCACTTTTCCACTTCAAACCCTCCTGCAAAATGTCGCACGTCAGTTTAGCGGCACGTCGAGCCATCGGTCCTTGCACCTTGAGAAGGAGTTCTCCAATCTTCTTTAGCGCATCAACCAAGTCGTCGGCGTAACCGTCACTTTCTATGCACACCAAATATCGATGAACAATCGCTTTAACGTCTGCCTCTACGACGGAATCAAAATGTGTCTTTAGGCGCGCAAGAAGTTTGTCAAGCTCAGTCTTGGATGGTGGGCTTTTAACTTGTACCTCTTTGGAAGTAGGTCTCTTAAACCCGGCAACAAAAATTTTTGCAACTGGGCCAAAAATCTTATTTCTGACCGCATCAACAACTGTGTCGTGAAAATTGCTAGGGCAGACCAAGCAAATATCCAATCCAAGAAAATACAAGTGTTCTTCATCAATCCACTGATCAGGAGACCAGAAGGATAAATATGCCAGCAACTCAGCCAGTACACGATCACGCTGCTTATCATCGGAAAGTATCTGTTTAAGCAGAATAAAATCACTCTCCTTGAGGTGCGCGAACGACATCTTGTCGATTCTGTGAACCATCAAAAAATGCCTCCATTAAACCGTATTGCGCTGAAAATGTGGTGTAACATCAATACCGTAACCTTTGAATAGAGTGACCACATTATCCAAATGAACCGGCGTCCGGGAGTTATGCCTGCCATATCGTCCAGAAAGGTTGTTTATTTTCCAGATTGGTGGATCACTATTTGTATCGAAATAAATCTCACCCGCGATTCTTGCCTGCGCACAGTTAATTAAGGCAGGATGCCCAAGTTTTGACTGACTCACCGTTATCAGTAATTTTGTATGCTTTGGGTAGCCGGTTGGCTTGCCATTTAGCACCAATTCTTCAATTGCAAACCAGAGGTTACCAGACCTGTCAATGATCCATATAATTTTTGTATCATAAATCAATACTTTCCCAAGCTTCCATCCTGAAGAAATTTCATGCATTGCCCACATAAGCGAATCAGCAGTTGCATTATCTAATTTAGAGAGAGAATTCGGAGCGAAGTCGCGTTCCCACGTCTGAAACGCCCGATGCCTTTCAGGCAACGGCTGCGGATCAATTAGAATACCAAATTTCTCATCGAGAGCATCCATTGTGATTTTTCCCTTCTATTCGTCTTCTGTTTTGTAAATTCCTTTTGCGATATATTATCATGTCATAGAGAACCGGTGCAAGCAAAATACCACACTTCATTCAATAGGGCTTTTGACGTGCGTGATAAATCAAGCCCAACCCGATCAAAAGCATGGGCAGGCTCAACCATTGACCCATGGTCAGTCCCAAAGAGAGAATGCCAAGATGGGCATCCGGCTCTCGGACCAACTCCACCAGCAGGCGACAGATGGCATATCCGGTGAGAAAAACCCCGCCCAGAAAACCCGGCGCACGCCGTTTGCGTCCCAGCCACCACAACAAGGCCAACAAGAAGACCCCCTCCAAACCCGCTTCATAGAGTTGACTTGGGTGACGGGGTTCTGGTCCAGCACCGGGAAACAAAACGCCCCAAGGCAAATCCGTGGGACGACCCCACAGCTCACCATTGATAAAATTGCCAATGCGACCCAACAACAGGCCCATGGGAGTCACAACCGCCAACAAATCTCCCAGAGCCAGAAAAGGAACGCCATGTTTTCTGGCAAACAGATATCCTGCCAGCAAAACTCCCAGCAATCCCCCATGAAACGACATCCCCCCTTCCCAAACCCGCAACATGGCCAGGGGATTGGCCAGATAATAGGCGAAATGGTAAAACAGGATATATCCTAAACGTCCTCCCAGGATCACCCCCAACAACGTCCCCATCATGAGATCCGCCAGCACCTCGGTCGAAAGTCCCAGGGATTGACGCTTGGCCTGAATTTTCAACAAGGGCCATCCCAGCAGAAAAGTCAACGTGTACATAAGGCCATACCAGCGGATGGCCAATGGACCGATGTGAATCAAGACCGGATCAATTTGCGGAAAAGGAATCATGGGTTTGGCTGCCAGTTGGAGGCCTCTGGATAACTGCCTAGAATTTTCATGCTGCTGGTAAAAAAGGCCAACTCTTCCAAGGCTAATTTGCAAGCCTTTTCTTCGGGTCGGCCCTCGAAATCGAGATAGAAATGATACGACCAGGGTGTACCGGGTACTGGTCTGGATTCCAGTCGTGTGAGATTGACACCATTGGTGGCGAATCCACCCAGACATTTATACAAAGCTGCCGGGATGTTGCGCACCTCGAAGACCAGACTGGTTTTGCATAACACATCCTTGGGAGGGGGTGGCCGATCCTTGACGATCAACAAAAAGCGCGTGGTATTCAGATGACTGTCTTGAATATCCCGTGCCAAAATGGTGAGATCATACAATTCGGCGCAGATTTCGGCGGCAATGGCGGCTTCTTCTGGATTATTGCGTTGCGCCAGGTCAAAAGCGGCCCCGGCAGTGTCATAGACCGCATGCCATGCCCACCCATGTTTGCGAATGAAGGTTCGACACTGGGCCAGTGCCTGGGGATGGGAATAGACCGCATTGAGACGATCCAGCCGGGCTGTTGGGATACCCAACAGGCAGTGCCTCACCCGCAGATAATATTCCCCCAGGATGTGCAATTGATAGATGGCCAACAGATCATAACTGTCACTGACCACACCGGCAATGCTGTTTTCCACCGGGATCATGCCGACATCGGCTTCCCGTTCGTCCACGACCTGGAAAACCTCATCGAACGTTCTGCATGGGATGGTACGATGGTCTGGCAAATATTCCCGACAGGCCTGCTCGCTGTAAGCACCACGTTCACCTTGAAAAGCCACGGTTTTAGAAGTTGTTTTCATGGTGTATTTCCTGCCATGGTGTCATGAGCTGGCAGTATGGCGGCTTGTCGTTTGATAAAACGGGCCTGCCGCAACGCATCGGCCTGGTTCGCCAAGGCCAGCAGCTCATTGGCGCGATAGGGTTTGACAAGAAAATCATCCATTCCAGCCTCCAGGCATTGGTTGCGAAGGGACACTTGGACATGGGCACTGACACCGATGATCGGCATGTCCGGGTCTGTTTGTTCGTTGCCTTCCCGAATCCTGCGGGTCGTTTCAATGCCATTCAGACGCGGCATCTGGATGTCCATGAAAACCAGATCAAATGTTTGACTCAATTGTTGCAAAGCTGTTTCTCCGTCCAATGCCGTAGTGACAGAGTAACCGGCAGTTGTCAAGACGTGTTCAGCCAGCATTTGATTGTAAAGGTCGTCTTCCACCAAAAGAATCCGTCGTGGGAGATTACTGACAGATTTCTTCTGTGGGAGTGACAGGGGCGTCAGCTGTTTCGGGATGCAAGATGCTTTGGTCAGAATGGCCCGTGCAAAGGGTATGCTGACTGTAAAAGTGCTGCCTTGACCCAGTTGGCTGGTGACATGGATGGATCCTCCCATCAAGCGCACCAATTTTTGCGAAAAGGCCAATCCAAGACCAGTGCCACCGTACTTGCGGGTCAGACTGACTTCGACTTGAGAAAAGCAGGTGAAAATCGACTCCAGCTTGTCTGCTGGAATGCCAATGCCACTGTCCTGGATGGCAAACTGAATGGTGATCTGGTCAGGTGTCAGCGACGATGACGTGACCAGAAGTCGCACTGCCCCTGTCGTGGTGAACTTGACTGCATTATTCAACAAGTTCAGCAGCACCTGCCGCAACCGGATCGGATCCCCAATCAGCTCGTCTGGCAGGTGATCATCCACCTGCCAATCCAAAATCAACCCCTTGCGCCGGGCTTTCATGGTCCATGCTGTAGAGGCTTGTTTGACGACCTCGCGTAAAGAAAAGGGGTTGTTATCCAAAATCAGCGCGTCGGACTCGATTTTGGCATAATTCAGGATGTCATTGAGCAGATTCAACAACGATTCAGAAGAATTCAGGACAATTTCAAGAAATTGTTTCTGCTCAGGGTTGAGATTCGTGGCCAGTACCAGATCGGTCATGCCGATGATGGCATTCATGGGAGTGCGGATTTCATGGCTCATATTGGCTAAAAAAATATTTTTCGCCATGGAGGCGGACTCGGCCTGAAGAAGGGCCGCTTCCAAAGCCTTGCGTTGGGTCAACAGTTCCTTGGCCTGCTGTCGAATCAAATTTTTTTGATGATCAAGTTCCAAAAAAATCTTGATTTTGCTGTGCAGGATTGCGGAGGGGAAGGGCTTGACGAGATAATCCACCGCACCCAGTTCATACCCCATGGCTTGGTGCTGGGGATCGGTGTGATGAGCGGTCAAAACAAGAATGGGGACGTGTCGATTTTTTTCCAGGCCAGTTATGCGACGCATCACTTCAAAGCCGTCCATTTCCGGCATATGGGCATCGATCAAAACCACGGCGAACTCCCGGTCGCGCATCGCTTGAATGGCATCGAGTCCATTATTGACCAGAAACAATTCAGCTGGCAAATCAGCCAATTGCTCGGAGATCAATACGAGCTGTTCTGGTATGTCATCAACAACAAGAATGGCGGATTTCAATGGTTAGACGCTCCTCTTTCCAACGGTTCCAAATCGCATGGACATCCATGTCTAAAGATGGGCGACTGACAGTGCCTTTTGTGGATGCATGCAACTTACAAAAATACCTGCCATAACGGAAAAAGTCACTGTGCCGCGAGAAAATTTTCCTCACCCCCTTGTGGTTGCCGCTCTGGAAGCGCAAGTCATGCCTCAGGCGCGTCAACTGGCTGAGGCACTTGGTTTGCCTCTTCTGGATTGGGCGCAGACTGCGAATCAGTTGGTTTTGACGGTGACCATGGAGCGGTTGGAACTGCATGCACGGTTGCAAGGACACAGTCAGCCCATGTATGTGGATTTTTCCGCTGCCATTGCCCATGCACGCCGCCAGGAAGGGCTGCGGCAACCTTTGGCGCGAGCGGCAGGTTTGAAAAGTGGTGTGCGACCGAGCATTCTGGATGCCACTCCTGGATTGGGACGTGACGCTTTTGTCCTTGCCGCGCTGGGATGTCCGGTACGGATGGTGGAACGCTCTCCAGTCATGGTCGCGTTGTTGGCAGACGGTTTGCGCCGTGCTGCGAGGGAGTGCCCCCTGGAAGCGAGCAGGATGGAGCTTTGTTCTGGTGATGCCGTCAGCCAGCTGACGCAATGGCCCCATGAACAACGCCCAGATGTGATTTATCTGGATCCCATGCATCCAGAACGGACCAAAGCCGCCCTGGTTAAAAAAGAGATGCGTCTGTTGCGGGAGCTGGTTGGGGATGATGGGGATGCTGACGCACTCTTGCAGGCCGCATTGACGCATGCGGGTCAACGGGTGGTGGTCAAACGCCCCCGTCTGGGCGTTTCTCTGGCTGGACCAGCTCCGCAAGCGGTTATCACGGGCCGGACCGTGCGTTATGATCTCTATTTTCCGCGCCAAATGGGGCATGAAGACCTTGGGGGGCGGTGAACCGCCCCCCAACACACCCCACCCTTTTTTTTAATTAATTATAAATATTGTTAAAAATAATCTGCTGTAGGCGATTGGCACCTTGGCTGGTGCGTGTTTTTCGGACTCATGCGGGCATGCTGGCCTGCCCCTGCATCTCCATCGCGGTAAAGGTCATGACGATTTTTTCCTGAATCCCATTTTTTCGATAAAGCGTGAATTTTCGGTTGCATCTTCTTGGTTAATTTCCAAAACAGGAGGGCTTCAAAGTCCTCCATCATTCCTCCACTCTCCTCACTGCCATCAATAGCCTTTTAAACTCCTCATTGTCGCTGTCTCTCTTCCAGAAATTAATGAACTTGCAAACGATTTGGAGATTCCCGGTCTCATAGTGACCGTTGCTATCAATCCGATCATCCATCTGGATTAAGGAGGCTTAGAGCATGCTTGCGCAGGCGTGGTTTGTAACCTTCCCATGCGCCAGCGATGCCCTCATGAAAATTGGTAAAGGAGTGGCCTTTGTCATTTATGGTAATAAGATGTTGAAAACGTTTGAATTGTGATTGGAATGTGTCTTTTGAGAGAGAAATCGTCATTGGGCTTGCTCCATGATCTGATTGACATGTTGAACCGATTTTTTGTAGTATTTATTTTTTAATTTAATTAATTTTTTAGACAGTGTGTTAATCTCTGAACCATTCCTAACCAAAAGAAGTGTATATGAGCAATATACGTAAAACGTAACTGTGGCGTTGTGGGGGGTACTCATTGGCTTTAGTTTCCTGTTCAGGGGAGGTGAATGGACCGGGAGTTGAACACCGACTAAAGACGGCGAGTTGATTTCCCAGAAGGGTTATTGTATTCACTCACACTTGGCCTTGAGGCAGGGCAGGCAGGATGCATACCCAGATTCAAGGCACAAAAATACCGCAATAACTGACGGGTGCGGTATCCGTTTTAGTATGGGGTGTTCATGCCCCGTGTTACCACGATGGATCAACCCGGCCATGCTTGAAGAGAATTTATGGAATTTATTGGACCTTCCTGGACGTTCTCGGATACAGTATTGGATACAGAGGAGCAACGGAACCCAAGCCGACCACCAGGAGATGAACCATGACCAGCCTTGCATTTGATACGTATTCCTATGTCAGAAAACTTCGGGATTCCGGGATGGATGAAACACAAGCCGCCGTGCAGGCAGAGGCTCTTGTTGAATTGGTGGAAGATCGCCTTGCAAGCAAGCAGGACGTGGCTTGGCTCAAGCGTGATATTACGGCCTTGGATACCAAGATTACGGACTTGGACACCAAGATTGACAATCTGGACACCAAGATTGACAATCGTTTCAAGGATATGGACACCAAGATTGACAATCGTTTCAAGGATATGGACACCAAGATTGACAATCGTTTCAAGGATATGGACACCAAGGTTGACAATCGTTTCAAGGAGCAGGATGCCAAGATCACGGCCTTGGACACCAAGATCACGGCTTTGGACACCAAGATCACGGACACGGTCAAATGGACCTCCGGGATGTTTGTTGCTCAGACAGCAATAATTATTGGCGCGATATTCACCATGCAGAAGATGAACCAACCTCCTGTCCCGATCTATCATGCTCCACCTGCCCAAGAGATGCGCTTGCCTGCTCCCTCATCCACATTGCCTGTCATCCCGTTACCGGCACCAGCCGTTCCCCCAGGAAGATAATGCTCATTCATTCAATTGATTTTGCTTGATCTATACGAATGTTATTAAAATTTTTTCGACAATGCGACCATCACGCAGTTCCATGCCCTTCATTGCATGCTTAAATGTTTCATCCAATGTCCTCCAATTCATCATGGTGTTGAACTCCCTTCCACAAATTGCGTCTAAATTATAGCTTGACCCAATTAACGAGATAGTAAGCTAAAAATCTGTATAGTCATCATAGCTATCATTAATAACATATGTTTCATCTTCGTCGTCAATGGCATCAAGCAA
>JAMOBH010000291.1:0-7358 GCA_039908085.1 Magnetococcus sp. YQC-5 | reverse complement strand
CATCCCCCAGGGTTTTGCCTTTGACTTTTTTTTGTCAGAAGGGCATTATGTTGATGAATATTTTTTCATCTGTGTCTTTCGTGGTTCGAAAAACGTATCAATCATGGCTGCGCACAGTATAGTGTGGTTTGGGGCGTAAGTGCCCAATCATCCATTTCAACCAATTGGTTGCTCAAACGTTGTCGAGGCATAAGTGGGAGGCCATGGTATGTGGGTAAGGTTACTGGTTCTCTTGCTGCTGCTGACTGGCTGCTTCAATGAGTCGAATGACCCGGTAACCATGACTTTGTCTGCCAGCGATACAACATTAGATGTTATAGAAAAAATTTTTCGCCCAGAAAGTTATTGGACTAAAAAAGTCAAGGTATTTGAGAAAACGACTTCAGAGGCCAGGAATCAGTTTGAGCATTACAATCAGGATTACCATGCCAAGTTGCTGATGCGTCGGGAATCGGTAATCCAGTCGGTACAGGATGCCAAGAAATTGGGGAAGGAGACCAAGGCGGCTAGGCAGGAGGCCTTTCAGGCTCACCGGGAGGCCCTTGCCAAGAGTCGGGATGATGCGCGGGAGGCCGGCAAACAATTGCGTCAACAATTGGCACTGCTGCGCCGTGCGCAGGAATTCCTCGACAAAGCCAAATGATGGGCCGCAGCCTTTTTCATCTTTTCATTGTTAATGACCCTTGTGGAAATCACGCTTTAGTCTGTGAAAACCTCATCCAGTGACTGGGCATCAAAAATCTTCAGACTCCACGCTTCCAACGAAGGCGGATCAGCTTGGGTGATTTTTTCATTGGCCCATGCGGGTAGAGTGCCAAAACGGCGTTGCAACTGGCGCATTAGGATTTTGCATGCGCCTTTCTGTTCGCCTCTGAGTTCGCCTCTGAGTTCGCCTCTTTGTTCGCCTCTGAGTTCGCCTCTGAGTTCGCCTCTGAGTTCGCCTCTGAGTTCGCCTTTCTGTTCGCCTCTCTGTTCGGCTTTTAACTCGATATCACGAAAACGCTGTACGAACTTTGGCCTGGAAAAAAACTCCTCATCAGGTGTTATATCCACCAAAAAATCCAACCATTCCTTTCCAGCCCGGACGACGTTATCGAATGTGATTGCTTCCAACTCTGGACTCTGTAATGAACCTTTCATGAGCAACCTCCATAAACCGGCAGTGATTTGACCAAATAAAACAGATTGTTTATACAGGTCTGTATCTTTAAGCGTGGCGAATGCCTTGTTTCGTTCTTCCTGGCGACTGGAAAAACATTTCAAAGGGGCGTTGTGAGGTTCATCCGCCAGTTCGTTCAGAAGAATCAAGCGGATGATGCCACCCCAACAGGGGGTGCTTTGATAGACTCCGCTTGGCCCAACGGGTGCAAAAGCAAACCGTTCGAGATATTCACGTCTTGGAGTGATCGCGCTAATGATGACACTCTGTAATTGATGTCGTTCCAGATGGGCAGTCTCCAGATACAAAGTATCGTGCATAGAAATCCATGTAAGCGTTTTTTCGTTCAAATTTTCGGTGATCTTGAGTTCGGCCAGGATGTGATTTGCATCCAGATCACGCAGTCCATCCGCCAAAAGCAGGCGTTGTTCTTCTGTCCTGCCGCCTTCTTTACGCTGAATCAGGATGATGTCCGCCTTGGGCTGGGACAAAAGAACCGGAACCTCCCAACGTACTTCAATGCCAGTGGGTTCCAGCAGAGTTTTCAGCGTTTCGCCGATCAGACAGTGCCAACAGGTCTTGGTTGCATCCTGGTCCAACACGGTTTCTTTCTCCTTGCCTCCTTCCGTCTTTTGTCGGTCGAGGTATTTTATTAGTCCATCTTCCGTCAAGTCTCTCTTGTCGGCAAGAAAAAATCTATCATCGGGCTTTTATCATCGGCATGTCATTCAAGTCGAGACTGTTTTGTGAACTGCCTTTGACTTTTTGCCTCAAGTGCATCATTTTATAAGGGTCTCGTGAGTAGTGGAGGAAGCCCAATGACCGCAACAACGAAAGGAAAACATCATGGCACAAACAGAGTTTGCACAAATCCTGAAGGCTGGTGAACAAGCCCTTGTCGCTGGACCAGGAGTGGTTGAATTTAAAACATTGGCTCCAGGAGCAATCAACGCCCCTGCATTGGGTGGAGCCAAGGCTGTGGGTACTGGGGTTGGCAAGGGGATCATCACCACAACTACGGCGGCTTCCGCCAAATCCTTGCCTGCCTCTTTTCTCTCTGGCAAGGTCTTGGGCTTCAGTTTGGCCAGTGTCAATCCGTGGGCTTTGTTGGCCATTGGCGTTGCTGGTGGTTATATATTGGCCAAGAAAAAATATCCGCGTCTGGTCTGGTAAGGTTGTTCTGATTTTTTGGTGATTGGGGTAGGAGTCAATCTGGCATCCAGCTTAAAGCTGGACGGTTTGAGTCATTGGATTGGGGGCTTCAAGTAGTCCGCTCACTATTTTCCAGACTTGTCCTGTTTGGATGGCTCCTGACCCTTTTCTTTGGTTTTTACATTAAAAGTCATGGCATGCTTGATTTTTTGGTATAGCTATGGTGCTTTTAATGTTTAAAATTTACGTCTGGTGCGTCTGTAAATTAGTTTGGTTTTTTCAAGGTGAATCATTCTGCCAGAATGCAGCCTTGCTTCCATGATGTTGCCTTCCGTCTTTTTTTATAAAAAAAAACTCTGGAGGATTTCTCCTCCAGAGTTTTGACATGGTGTCCGAAGGGCGATCAGCAGGTTGCTTCAGGATCAGCCTTTCGCGAAGGGCCAGGTTTTGTTCGGGTTCTTTTTACGCCAGTAGAGATAGCCCCCGGCGGCTGCGGCCACCACCAAAACAGGACCCCAGGCTCCAAGTCCCAGACCCAAGCCCAGGCTGAGTCCTTTGCCAGACCAGATGGTACCACTTTGCGCGGCGGTGGTGGTTGCGGAGTTGACCACCAATCCTTTGGTGAGTCCTTTGCCTGCGGTGGCGAGACCCTTGCCGGCAGCAGGTGCGGCCATATTGGCTTGTCCCGTCATGGCCGTGGTTCTGGCGATTTCGGGAATGGTGAAATCCAATGTTCCTGGACCGGCTACAGTCATGCTTTCTCCAGCCAGGAGGTCGATGGTAAAGTTGGCGGGCATGGCGCGATGCTCCTTTGTTGGTCCCAGACAGGGGGTGTTTTTGGTGGTTTGATGTCACGGTTTTTGTTTGCGATTATGGAATTAACCACAATTGATTTATTTATTGTATAAATTAAACTGGTGCCAATGCAAGGAAAAAAATGATTTTGTTGGGATGAATGAATGTTTGTTGATTTGTTTTATTATTGATAATAATTCAAACAATTTAATGTTTAGGTATGGTGTTTTATTTTGGATATGGCTGGTTTTTGGTGTCGGTTTTTTGTCGGATTGACGGTTAATGAATGGCACAATAATTGCAATTTTCACAATAGATAATCGAAGGAGGGATCGTGTCACTCCTTTTCAATCCCATATTATTCGTGCCAAGCCATGATCGGTCATGAGGGTGTCCAACTATGAATTTTTCGATTCCGTTGCGCAGTGCCACCGCAGCTACGGTCGCGCCTCTTGCTGGCGGCAAGGGTGGAGACGACTCTGGTTTGCCTCCGGGTATGCGGCGTGTGAAGACCATTTGCAAGGCCTGCGGCAAGTCATTGGGGATCAAATACCCGGATGCCGTGACCTTTTGGAAGGTGCAATGTCCTTCATGCGCGCAGACCATTTCCATTGAGCTGGTTGGTGGTCGGAAGTGTCTGGTGTTTGATGTCCGGGGTCATAAGACTGTGGAACGCATTGGTTTGACCGATCAACGGCGACGTTTTTATCGGGCCAAGTGTTTTTCTTGTGATGAAACTTTGGTGGTGCCCGAAGCTGAGGCTGGACGGTTGAGGGGGTGTCACAAGTGTGGATTGGAGTATACGGTGCGGGAGGATGGGGAAGTCTATTACGAAACCGCAGTACGTATCAATGAAGAGGTGACCACCTATCGGGAAAAGGTGCAGGAGTCCACAGGTTACGTTGCTGACAAAAACAGGGCGTTTTTTCTGGGTGAGGAGGCGGTCATCAAGCCAGGCAAGGCGGTCGGCAGTGGGGCGGAATTGAATGCGGCTCTGGCGGCTTTGCAGCGGGAGACGGATTTCCTGCGGGAAAAAGAGGAGCGGGTGCGCGTCGAATATCGGCAGGCTGTGGCTGAAAAAGAGATGCTGGCGCGCAAGTTGGCCCTTGAGTTGGAGAAAAAGTCCTTATTGGAGAAAAATGCCCGTTCAACCGAGGAGAATGAGTCCCGGTTGGCTGGGGTGCGTTCCCAGTTGCAGAAGGTCACGCAGGAGCGGGATCGTCTGTTGGAGGAGAGGGAGGCGCAAGTGTCTGGGGTGCGTTCCCAGTTGCAGAAGGTCACGCAGGAGCGGGATCGTCTGTTGGAAGAGAGGGATGCGCAAGTGTCTGGGGTTCGTTCCCAGTTGCAGAAAGTCACGCAGGAGCGGGATCGTCTGCTGGAAGAGAGGGATGCGCAAGTGTCTGGGGTTCGTTCCCAGTTGCAGAAAGTCACGCAGGAGCGGGATCGTCTGCTGGAAGAGAGGGATGCGCAAGTGGCAGGAGTGCGTTCCTTGTTGCAGAAGGTCACGCAGGAGCGGGATCGTCTGTTGGAGGAACTTGAATTGTTGAAAAACAAGATGATGGTTCATGGTGAGGCCTTGCGTGCCCTGGATGAGGCCATGGCCAAAAGTGCGCGTTTGGAGTCGCGGAATGCAACGTTGGAGGAGAACGTGCGTCGGATTCTCGATGAGCGCAAGGGGTTGGAAAAAGAACTGCTGATTCTGCGGGATGCGGCATCGCAGTTTGAGGGACGTTGGCAACGCTCCCAGGAGGCGTTGCGTATCTCTGTTGAGGAGCGCAAAGGTGTTGAGAAGGAGTATTCCGTCTTGCGCGAGGCGACCTCGCAGTTTGAGGGACGTGTACAGCGCGCCCAGGAGGCCTTGCGCCACTCAGTGGAGGAGCGCAAGGCTTTGGAGGCCAAGCTTCAGGTATGCAAGGAGGAGATCGTTCGTCTCGAAGAGCGGTTGTCTCGCAGTGAGAAGGCAGGCCCAATGGCCATGCAAGGAAAAATCCGGGAGTTGGAGCTGGAGAATGGCAAGTTGGCTGCTCAGGTGGAGGAGGGGCGGAGAGTGGTCAAGCGGATCCAGGAACTGGAACGGGAGGTGGAACGGTTGCGCAGTGCCGGCGGGGTGGCGGAGTCGGATGGGCGGGAAGAGTGGTATTGTGAAGAAGGGGAGGAGGCCTGTATTCGTGCGGACAATGATATTGGCATGGCTCGTCGGGTATTGGGGATTCGGGGGCAGCCCACTCCAGAGCGCATCAAGACGGCGTTGCGTCGTCGGGTGAAGCGGTATCATCCAGACATGGTTTCTTCTTTGGGTTTGGATTTGCGGGATTTGGCGCATAGAAAGATGCAGGATATCAATCGAGCCTATGCAATCTTGATGAAGGAATATGGGCAATCCAAATGAATCCAACCGGGGTTGGTGAGCATGGGGTATCATCTTTGCTGATGAAAGATGACAAATGATTGGGGGGACAGGGGAATCATTCCCCTGGTGGGGTTTGGGGCGAGAGCCACTAATAATCATTTTCACATGACCTCTCCCGGCTGACGTGGAAGGCCGGTTTGGGGTAAGAGCAATCAATCCTTATCATTCAATACTTTGATTGTTCGGATTGTCCCTGCGTCACGTGGGAGGCCAGAGGATTGGGAATGGGTAAGCGGGTCGGTTTCAGGGGTTGGGGTATCTGGTGGCTGCACTTGGTCTTGTGGCTGGTCAGTCGTGTGGGATATGCGGCTGGGGAGGAAGCTGTTTTGGCGGCAGGTCAGGCGGCACTGGATGCCAGGCGGTATGAGCAGGCGGTGGTGTTGTTTGGTCAGGTTTTGCATGGTCGGGATCTTGGTGTGGTCGTGCGCCAGGCTGCTCTGGAGGGGCGTTGCGCGGCTCTTTGCAAGCAAAGTTTGCTGGAAAAAAAACCTGATCTGGCCAGGCTGGCAGTTGCCGATTGTTCCGAGGTGTTGCGTTTGAATGGTGGCAAGTCTTTGATTTGGCGATTGCGGGGGATTGCTCGTCTGGTTGTTGGTGAGCCTGAAAAGGCTTTGATCAATTTTAACTATGCCGTGCAATTGGATCCAACGGATCCGGTCAATTTGCGTAATCGGGGGGTGGTCTATTTGGGATTGGGACGTCATGCCGAGGCGGATGATGATTTTGCTTCTGCATTGCGTTTGGATTCTGAACAGGCATGGAATCATTTCAATCGTGGTGTTTTGTTTGGGCGGCAAGGGCGCGTGGCAGAGGCCGAGGCGGAGTTGGGGGAGTTCGTCAGGTTGCGGGGTGCCAAGGCCATGGAGTTTTTGCCTTTGGTGTTGCAAGACCCGATGGAAAAATCTGAGGTACGGGCTGCGGTTGATGCGGTCCTGCGGAAGAGTCTGTCTGGGGCGTCTGTGGCGGAAACACCGCCTTCTTTGCCAGTCAAAACAGTGTCGCCAGTCACGGTGACCGTACCTTCAGTCACGGTGAAACCTCCAGCAGCAGTATCTTCAGTCACGGTGCAACCGCCAGCAGCAGTGACATCGTCTCCAGCAGCAGTGACATCGCCGCCAGTAGTGATTCAAACTTCTTCTGTCTCCCCGGTGGTTGTCTCTCCTGCTCAGAAGCTTGTGCCAAACCCTTCTGGTCTTAAGGAATATGTATTCAAGATCGGTTCGTTTCAGGATCGAGGAAATGCCGAGGCCACATTGCAGGCATTAACGGTTTTGGCTGTGCCCATGTATCAGGAGGATGCCGAGGTTGGGGGACGTATGTTCTATCGTGTCTGGGTTGGGCCGTTCAATGATGAGGCGTCAGCACGCGCGGCGTTGGAACGTGCCGCCAAGCTTCCAGGTCAGCATCCAGAGCCGGTTCGTTTGCGCTAGCTGATATCTGCATCATTCAAGAAAAACTTTCGGGATAAAGCTTTGTGAACTGCAAAAAGTGTCAATCATGGCCGTGTGGTGTATGATTGGCACTTTTTTGACTCAAGAGATGGTGCAGAAGTGTCTGCATGACCAATGAATCACCATTCATAGCCATCTGCACGGCTTTTTTCAGCAAGGCCTCGGCATGAGGTGCGGCCAGTCGTTGAAACAAGGTGGTCGGGGTCTCTTCCAGATTTTTTCTTGATGGAGTATCTTCTTGGTATACTGTGGAGGGGTTGGTTTGGGGCTTCGAGGGGGTCGGGGGGGGCGTGACCTGAGGTGAGGTCTGTTTTTTGTTTCCAAACAACTGGTCAGCCATTTCTTTCATGGTGGACGTTGTCACAGCGTCATCTTGTTGTCGCAAGTGGGA
>JAMOBH010000290.1:0-7369 GCA_039908085.1 Magnetococcus sp. YQC-5 | reverse complement strand
AGCAACAACCCGCATTGCTTGAGAATGCTCAACTGCTCATGGTCCGGATTTACCATGGCAAGTTTGTCTTGGCGGCTTAGATCCCGGGCCGCTTGGCTAAAAAATCCCGCTCCACTTTCAGTTGACCAATGTGACGGTACAATTCGGCCAATGTCTCCTCTGTTTCTTTCTCCTTGCTGGCCTTGCGACCGGAATCAAAGATGCCAGCGGCTGCATTCTCCAGCTGCTTTTTCCACGTGTTGACCATCGCCGGATGAACCGCGTAACGGACTGCCAGTTGCGCAGTTGTTTCCTCCCCTCGGATGGCCGCGATCGCCACCTGGGCCTTGAAATTACCTGAGTATTGTTTGCGTATATTGCTCATATCCACTCCTTCTGGTTGGAAGATGGTTCTGAGCTTATCACACTGTCCGAAAATTGGGGTCCATAATACTCTTTCATATGGCCTTTCTTGCCTTTCACAACGACCCAGGTGACCGGCAGGGCACGTCCCTGGAATGTCACACTTGCCATCAGAGTCATGCAGCCACGACCGGTGACGCTGCCATCTATGGCAAAGATCAACGTCTCATCCGTCAGACTGCCAAGCATAATCTCAACAAATGGCAGGAAATAACATTCAAAATCAATACGTTGATTGTTTAACCATCGTGAATATTGCTTTTCCCGACTGGCAGGTTTGTTACCATCTGGCACCTTTGCGGCCACATTTGGCGAGTTCACGCTCTTGCCGCCGACGATACCGCTTACCATCCCCGCCAACGTGTTCAGGTGTATCGCCACGTTCCCACGTGGCGGGCTGGGATAAAGTTTGGTAAGCTTGTCCTTGACGGCGCGATACCTTTTTGCGTTGTCACTCATGACTGGATCTCCTTGGTAGGGTTGATTTCAGTCATGAGTTTCATTAATTATTGCGAAAAATCAACCTTTTCTGACACTTCCCAGTCTCCCTTGGAAAAAGTGTCCGGTAGTGAATTTCAAACCAACAAGTTAACGCCGTACACACAATATGCGCAATATGCGGAACGCAATATGCGCAATGGGCACCATATCGACAACACATTAGAGCATTCTGTAACCTTAAAGCATGTTCAATCTTTGCTTGGAGGTTATCAAAATGCCTGTCATCGAAGTATCACAACCCGACCCCGTATTGAAGCGCAAGCGTGTTCAAGAATTGACAAGTTTGCCAACAAGCACCCTGTATGCTTGGGTTGTGCGTGGCTCCTTTCCATCCCCTGTACGGCTTGGTGTGCGGTCTGTTGGCTGGCGGTTGTCCGATGTGCAAAACTGGCTTGATAGCCGCGTTTCGACACGGTAAGGGGCGGGCCATGTCGAAAACAGAAAACCCTGTCACGGAGCCACCCGGACAGGGTTCAGAGGTACGGCAACCAGCTAATTCCGATAGCAATTCTACAGACAACTCAGCCAGAAGGCAACAGATTGATCGTTACCTTAACCTGGGATGGCCTCTTATTCTGATTCCCCCAGGGGGGAAGGGACCAAATACCTGTGGCTGGAACCGCGAGGAAAATTGTATCACCACTGGCCAGAGTATCCCCACCGGCATGGGTGTCGGGTTGCCCCATGCCTACGCTGGCACCATGGCTCTGGATATTGATGACTGGGGAGAGGCACGGAGGATATTTGCAGACCAGGGTATCGACCTTGATGCTCTCTTTGCTGCACCTGACGCCGTGACCATCAACAGTGGAGTGGAGGGGCACGCCAAGCTGCTCTATGCCCTTCCCTCCTGGATGATACTCCCGACCAAGAAGATCACGTTCAAGGACTATCAGGGTGACATCAAGACTGCTTTCGAGTTCAGATGCGCCACCAGGGACGGGTTGACGGTGCAGGATGTTCTTCCTCCTTCAATCCACCCCGTCACCGGAAAACCATACCAGTGGGGTGGGCAGGGCAGCTTTGAACGGCTTCCTATGATCCCCATGGAGCCTTATCTGTACTGGCTCTCCATGGTGCAGAAGGAAGATGGAGAGAAGCCCACAACCATTTCCTGTGACAGGCCAACCGCTGAACTGGGGGAGGTCCGACAAGCATTAAATGCCACCAACCCTTCACTGGGTCGGGATGACTGGGTGACAGTTGGCATGGCTTTGCACCAGTACGGTACAGAAGCCGGTGATGTTCAGGGCATGTATACACTTTGGGACACCTGGAGCCAAGGGTCCAAGACCAAATATGCATCAAAAAAGGATACTGCTTCCGTGTGGAAGTCGTTTCGGGCAGAGGACGGCGTGACCATTGCCTCCCTGTTCCACATTGCAGGGCAGCACGGGTGGACCCGGCCACCGGATGATCTCACCGGCAAGTTTTTGCCGATCAAACCGATCAAGACCCGTGCCGCGCCAGCAAAGGGATCAACGACATACTCCCACCGTGAGTTGATGCGACGGCAATTCGAGGATGTTGCCTTTCTCGTAGCCGGGTTGCTGACGCAAGGAGTCTACATCCTGGGAGGAAAACCAAAAGTCGGCAAAAGTTGGCTTGCACTTCACCTGTTGCTGTGCGTGGCTTACGGTCTGCGGGTGTTTGGTTCCCTCGCAGTGACGAAAGGCTTGGCTCTCTACATCAGCCTTGAAGACCACGACAGGCGGCTCTGGAAGCGTGTCCGACAGGTTTGCCAGCAGGAACCAACCGACGATCTGCATTTTGCAACAGAGTGGTCGCGTATTGGGCAGGGATGCGTGGAGCAACTGGACGAATGGCTGACAGACCATCCGGGCACCAAACTGGTTATCATCGACACCCTGGCCAGGATCAAGCCACCCAGGGGGAAGAGTGGCGACATTTACGCTGAGGACTATGGGGCGGTGTCGGCGTTCAAGGAGATTTCAGAGAAGCATGGAATCACCGTTATCCTTGTTCATCATCTCCGTAAGATGACCAGTGATGATCCGGCAGACATGTTGTCTGGCACCACCGGCTTGGCTGGGGGCGTGGATGGCACATTGATCCTCATCAAGCCTCGCAACAGCAAAACGCTTATTCTCCACAGGAGCGGTCGGGATTTGTCTGACGACGAACCGCTATCGCTGGATTGGAACAAGGAGACCGGCGAATGGAGGTCTCTGGATGCGGGGGAGGCGGCTATCCAATACCTCACTGAAGAGCAGAAGGTGATCATGGATATCCTGAGAAAATTCAATGTCCCCATGAGCCGGAAGGATATTGCTGAACGTGCCATGCGGGAACCAGATGACATCAAAAGGCCAATGGACGCTTTAATGAAAAAAGGTATGTTGATCAAGTCAGGACCATATCACAACCCATTCTACTCCATCAAGAATATATCCACTCATGGAGAAGAGACTAATATTCTCTCTGATAGGATATCAAATGGTGGTGCAGATGGTGCAGACGGTGTTGATGGTGTTGATAGTGCAGACGGTGCAGATACCATGATCTGGCATTGATCTGCACCAGGTGATAGTGCTGGCGGTGCAGATGCGGTGCAGATGGAAATGTTAAATAACAATGATTTACATGTATCCGCACCATCTGCACCATCTGCACCATGTGTTTGATATAGTGCATCGGAAATCAGATTCGTCGGAAGTTGCTCAGAAATGGGTAGGTCGGAAACTGGAAAATCATCTACAACAATTTTTGTTGAAAGGAGTTCAAAATATGATTTCAGAGAAATCAATCAACCGCACTCTGGAAAAAGAATCTTGTCAACATTGCCCCCGGCGCAAAGGGCGTGGCACGCAACTCATGACGTGTGCCTCATATCCCGCTTGCCTGGAGGAGACTACCGCCAAAGTGGTTGCGAGGGTGGAACGGTCCGTATTTGACCTGCATTGTGATCTGTGCGACAGGAAGGTGGAGGAGATTGTTGCCCTCACAGAAAAGTTGCTGCGGGGGGAGGGGGTAGACGACTATGACATTTCAATGGAAACGATCAACCGGCGGTATGACGGGGCGATTCAGGCCACACGGGAGGCGTGCTTATGAGATCCTTCAAGTGGCCCCTTCTCCTGTCCCTGGTAGCAACCGTCATCGTGCTGGCCGTGACCGCCGCAACCATGCCACCAGGAGGTGCTGTGGTGCGTCCAACGCTTCAAGGCAGGGCAATGCCCGTCTCTGCCACAATCGACGCTGAAACGGTTTATTGGCGAGTTGTGGATGCCTGCTGGCAATTGGTCTCCGACCCCGCAAGCATCTGCCCACCCAGGAGGGGCACCGGGGGCGGGTTGATTGACACCCGGCACGACTATGACCAACCCCCCACACTATGCGGACCAACGATTGACGACCACCGAAATGGGAGACTCTGCGGAAATTCGCGTGATTTTTCCCCATCGCTCAGGGTTCAATCTTTCAACTAACCACTTGGTGACATTGATTTTTTGCTCAAGGGATTTTACCTCAAAGTTGGATGAAGCATTTTTCATCTGGTCGGCATGGCCCATCATGGCATCCACCAGGGCATCAGCTTGCAACTTTCTGGCAATCTGATATTGTCTTGCAAAATCATCATCTTGCTCAAGCCATTGATAAACCAGCGACCGAGGAGGCAAGCGGACAGTTTTTTTGCCTCCCGGTCGCAGGATTTCCGAAAGGGATTCACCATCGGCAAGGCGTTGACAGATTTCCCGTTGCGCGAGGGTTGTCTGTTCAGCCGTCCATTGTCTGCCCATGCCAGCCTCCGATTGTTTCCATGTTGTCAATTTTGATGTTACGGAAACAATCGTACCACGAAAACCTCGCGCATGCGACTGTCCATTGCGTGACTCTATACGAAAATGATCCACTGGTTGTCGCCGTAACGACCGGGGGGATCTGGGTAAGCTGCTGCAAACGACCGACACAGGGGGAGAACCATGAAACGGATTATACTGGCCATCGTGCTCTTGCTGTTTGTCCTGACTGGGGTGGGGTATGCCCAGGACATTGATGCTGTCCGCAAAGCTGCGGAGCAGGGGCAGGCCCATGCGCAGTTCCAGCTTGGCTTGATGTATGATCGAGGTGTAGGTGTTCCGCAAAACCACCAAGAAGCGGCAAAGTGGTTTCTCAAGGCTGCTGAACGGATGGATGCCGATGATAAAAAATCCCAGGAGGTTAATGTTGATACATTGCGCAAGAAGGCCGAAGATGGGGATATGAACGCACAAAAACAGCTTGGTTGGATGTTTTTGCATGGCAAGGGTGTGCAGAAAGACTACATGGAGGCCAACAAATGGTATAATATGAGTGATGTAGTCGAAAAAGAAAGTATTATATATGTGACATTATGGGCGATAGTATGTTATATAGGGATAATTGTAGTATATTATTTATTTTACAAGTTTATTCTTGTTGAGATTCATTCGTTTGGCCTTGATCATCGTTTGGGCCAAGCCGGCCAAGCAAACCTGGGAGATCCAGAAACTCATAAATCTTTCCAGGTGGATGCGCCTCAAGGTGGGCATGAGCAACCAACGGGTGGCCGAAACGATGATCAAGACCCATACCAAATAGATGCGAAGGGGGATGAACGTACACAATTAGCAATTGGTCTGATGTATCACGGTAAAGGCATCACTCAAGATTATAATAAGGCGATGCATTGGTTTCTAAAGTCTTCTGAACAAGGAAATGCTGATGCTCAGAACAAAATTGGTGGGATGTACGACCAAGGTCAGGGTGTTCAACAAAACTACAAGGAGGCATTGTATTGGTACCAAAAGGCGGCTAAACAGGGGCACACCATAGCCCAACACAATCTTGGTTTGATGTATCACGAAGGGCAAGGAGCTCATCAGGACTACGTTCAAGCTTATATGTGGTATAGTCTCGCCGCATCACAAGGAGATAAAGACGCCGTTACAAATCGCGATTATATTGCTAAACGCATGACTCATCTCCAACTCGCCAAAGCAAAAAAATTGGTGGCAAATTGGAAGCCTGCCACAAGAGAAATGGAGCATTATTATTATGATGATGATGGATGTTGGCTGAGGTATGAGCATATTTTTGAGTCCTCTAAAGAAAGGTCCGTGCGAGAATACGAAGAAAATATATTATCAGATATTAATCGGGAGAAACACAGTGAATTATAATAATATTAATCTGTTGCTTGTTTCTTCTTGCGATATCGTGTTTTCTGCAGGGGGGGGTGGTGGAAATCATGAAACCCCACCAACCCAAGATGCAACAAAGTTTGTTGTGCTTGGGAATCGTTACCCAGAATAACCCCCCCCCCGGTCTGTTTCTGGTCTGGGGATTTTCTTGGGGGGGGAATTTTTGGTAGCCTGACACCCACATGACCCGCCGGTACATCTACCCGACCCCCCCCCGGAGACCTTTCCGGCTTCCTGTCAGCACCAGCCAGCCATCCACAATATAACCCCCCCGTCGATTGCCTGCGTGGTGCGGTGGTGATGGGTGCGGGTGGATACGGTTGGCCGAGGGGAGAGGATCACCACAACACCTGCACCCGGTCTGCTGGTTGGATGAACAGCAGGGCAAGCACCTTGCAACACGGAGAGGCTGGTTTCCATCAGGGTGATGCCAACGGCTTGTTCACCGGGCAACCGATGGCAGAGGGGCGCACAGGAGGCAAGGTGGATCTCTCCGGTGGGGTGATGGAGACACGCCAGCAGGGGAGCATGGCCCACCCTGTTCAACCGGGGGAATCTCCACCCTGGTAGGACCACCCCGTTGAGGAGTGGTGACACCGGCACCCCGCCAGGAGGAGGGGCAACAACGGCCACCCCCTCCACCAGGGCAAGCCGACCAAGCCGGGGCCATCCCCCTGGGGGAACACAGGCACCACCGACGGTGGAGGGACAGCCCGACCAGGGGGGAAGGATGACCAGGGCCACCCCCCCAACCGGGTGAATCTCTCCCCTCCCTGGCAGGGACAGACAAGGCGGCTACCCCTCCCCCGACCAATACCCTCCACCGACTCTCCCAGGGGACACAGCAACCCATGGCCACCACCCCAGGCCGGGAAGGTCTCCACCCTGGCGGGGACCAGTGACGACTCCACCCCGACCGGCAGGCAACTCCTCCAGGTGGTTGCGGTGACGGCGGGTGATCACCTGGAGGGGATGATTGCCGGGTGGAGCGGTGGGCATGACGGGGAAGGTCACAGGCGGGGTAGCAAAACAATTTGACGGTATTTTTGACGGTATTCGGCAAAACATACCAATATAGAGTATAGCAATATCAATATTTTAATGCGCCAATATGGTTGAGGGCGTGGCACCAAATCCACTTCCAGTACATTCCGAAGAGTTCCAAAAAGCCAGGAAGAATCAACGCTTTCTGGCTTTTTTGTTTCTGGAGAGTTCCAGGGAATGCTGTTGACATCCAACAAAGATGACGGTAGTTTTGACTGTAGCCAGATGACATACCGTCA
>JAMOBH010000289.1:0-7424 GCA_039908085.1 Magnetococcus sp. YQC-5 | reverse complement strand
CCTTGACGACGCTGATGCTGACAGTGCATCCAGAGAACAAAACCAACCAAATCACGCATCCCCGACGTCTGCCGCAATCGCATAACCTGCTCACACCAATCCAAAGCCTGCTCCAAATCCCCACGGGTCAAGGACACCACGATCTGCCGTGCCACCCAGTCAGCATCATGGACAATGCGCGTCAATACCTGCAACTCCGCACCACAACGACGACACACCTCACTTCCCGGCCCCTTGGCACCACATCCCGGACAACGTTCCACCATCGCCTGATCTCAACTTTCCAAATAAAACAAAATTTCGGACAATTCATCACACGGTTGCTTCAAAGCAGCATGTTCCCCATCGGTCAATGCCTGACGAATCTCCTCCATCAAATTGATCATCTCCTCCTGATCCTCTGGAGAGGCCTTATCCAACATGCGTTCTGCTTTCTCCAACAAGGCGCGCGCCATCACAACCTCTTGACGCATATCCTGAAGATCATCCCCTTCCGTGGCACCAAACAACCCCTCCAGACGCTTCCTGGCCCCTTGCATGGCCGATTCATCCAGTTTTTCCAAGGCCCCGCTGATGGAAATCCGTTTGGACAAACCGGTCTGCTTTTCCGTGGCCGCAACATGCAACATGCCATCCGCATCCAGATCCATACGCATCACCACCGGACTGTGTTCAGGTGCCGGACCCAACCCCTCCACCATGAATTCGCCGATCAAGCGGTTCTTGCGCGCATCCAGGTTTTCCCCCTGATAAACCTTCACTTCCACATGCTTCTGATTCTCCACCATGGTGTAAAACACCTCACTCTTATGGGTGGGAATCGGCGTGTTCTTGTGAATCACCGGGACAAACATGTCCGGCGATGGCATGCCATAAAGTTCTCCAAAAGCCGAAACTCCAAAAGTATAAGGCGTCACATCCACCAACACCGCCGATACCTTTTGCCCTTGCACACTGGCCGCCTGAATCGATGCCCCCATGGCCACACACAAATCAGGATCCACTTCACCCCTGGGGCGCAAACCAAAAATCTCCTCCAGACGTTTCACCACCAAGGGGGTGCGGGTCGCCCCTCCCACCAACAGAATCGACTCCACATCCGAGGCCGTCAGCTTGGATCCCTGCAAAGCGATATGCACAGCTTCCAGAGTTCTGTCGATAAATGGGGTGATCATCTCTTCATACGCATCCCGGCTCAACTCCAGGGATAAATGCACAGGCTTGCCTTTCAACTCCAACAGATATTCCTCTTCAATCCGGGCATAGGGATGATCCGACAAATACCGCTTGGCCGCTTCCGCTGCCCGCCGGATCCGCGCCATGGCATGGGGGGAATTGCGAATATCCACACCCTGTTTCTCTTGCACATGGGCCAGGACATGCTCAACGATCTTTTCATCAAAATCATCTCCACCCAGATGATTGTCCCCATGACTGGAAATGACCTCCACCACCCCCTGTTCAATACGCACCACCGATACATCAAACGTGCCACCTCCCAGGTCATAAACCAGAATTTTCTTGCCCTCCTGCTGTCCAGCTTCATACACCAAAGCCGCTGCAGTAGGTTCGTTGATCATCCTCAATACTTGAAGCCCGGCAATCTCTCCGGCTTCACGTGTGGCCTGACGTTGCGCATCGGAAAAATAGGCTGGCACCGTGATCACCGCCTGACGGATCGTCTGACCCAGATGACCTTCAGCAATCTCTTTCAGACGTTTCAGGATCATTGCGGAGATTTCTTGCGGAAGATAATGCTGACCTGCCATGACAACCCGCTCGCTCTCTCCCATCCGCCGCTTGATCGAACGAATCGTGCGTTCCGGAAAAACCACATACTGGTTGCGCGCCTCTTCACCCACCAGAATCGAACCATCCTCTGCAATACCCACAAAGGATGGCAGGATTTTACGTCCCTGGGCATCTGGAATGACCTCCACACGCCCTTCATTAAAAATAGCTACCTCTGAGTTGGTCGTCCCCAGATCAATGCCAATTACCACTTCTTTTATCATTTATATTATCCTTCACGTTTATTGACTACCACCTCGGCAGGACGCAACAAGGCTTCCCCCCAGAAAAATCCCTTGCGCAACTCGGCCACCACCACCCCTTCTGCCATGCCCTTGTGCCACTCCACACGCAACGCGCGAGACCATCGGGGATCCAAGGGCTGACCCACCACGTTGATGGGGTGGACCTGACGCGCAGCCAAGGTTTGATCCAAACGACGCAAAGTCATCTCCTGCCCTTCACGCCATGCTTCCATGACTTCCCATTCTTTGTGACACATCCGCTTGAACAAATGTTTGGTCGCCCGTTTGTCTGTGGCCATTTCCAGGCCGGCTGCCATGCGGTCACGAATGTCCAACAATTCCAACAGCACCGGACGCAACGCCTCTTGTGCCACATCCCGACGATCCTCATGCATCCGGTCGATTTCACTGCGCAACGCAGCATTTCCGGTCTGCAAGGGTTCAACCAGACCCCGAAACTGTTCCAATGCCGTTTTCAACTGGCGCGATTCAATGCGTACCTCGTTTTTCAGCGCAGCCAACTCACCAAACAAAGTATAAAGATCCACGGTTTTACGTTCGACATGTTCTGCATCACCCCTGCTTGCGCCCATGGTCGAGGTGGCACTCTCTTCCAGATAGGCGCGAAATTGCGCCATCAACCCCTCCTGCTCTGGCGTCAACATGTTTTGCTCTCCAGATCACCTGTCGGTGTGAAACGCAATCGCGCCAACGACTCACGCAATACAGTCAGAAAAGCGGCCTCGTCTGGTGGAGTTGGGACTCCTTCCTGAAGCAGAGATGCCAGCATCGGCCTCACATCCGGTTTGGGGGCGTGAAACAGCCTGTAGGCCAGTCGATTCCGACTGTCAGCCAAAGCATCATAGGCCGCACGAATTTCCTGAAAACGTACCGGATCACGCTCTGGCGGAAACGTTCTCACCAGTTGCAAATAAGCCTTGCGCACGGTCTCGTCATTGGCATCCTCGGCAATGCCCAAGGTGGCAAAATGGTCATTCATGATTGATCCAAATCCAGATCCAGATTCATTTGATTCGGGTTGGCAGCCGGTCTGCGCCCACGACGTGAGGGCGGAGGCATGGGTTTTACTTCCGGTTTGTCAAAGGGGATCCTGCCGGGGGAGGGCGTGGACGGAAAAAACTTATCCACCACTTTTTCCACAATGGCATCCGAATCACGGAACAACCGGACCACTTCCGGCGGGGCTTGATCCTTGAGAAACTCCTTCAAACCCAGCTTGAAAATGTCCCGTGAGGAGGGCAGGCCGTATTCCGCTATGATCATATTGGCAATCATAAAAAGCAGGTTGAACAGCATCTCCTCTTTATCCTGACTTGAAGCCTTGTTTCTGTCTCCTAATGGATTTGGGAACGGAAACGGGAACGAGTCCATGAAATCATCATCGTCCTCGTCCTCCTCATCATAGATCCAATCTCTCAGAGCCTGTACCAGTTCATGATCATGACGATCCAGAGCCTCATCCATCACACGGATCAGACGATTGCGGTCTGCATAGCTGATATTTTCTTTTGGCCCTTTGTATTTGGCCAGCAGGCGATAATAAACAAAAACCGATTGGTCGCGCCACTTTTTTTCGCCCACAGCAGCATAACGAGCCAGGGGACCATGGCACCGGGCCAAAGCCAACAGTTGACAGATGCTACGCATCTCTTCAACCTGAAAATTCAAATTGAGGGCTGACGTAAAAAAACCACCAATATCCATAAGCAGTTTTCCCAGCAGCTTTTCCTGACTGTATTCCATGGCGGTTCGCACCAGGATCATCATGGATTCACGGGTGACTTGACCTTTGGTCGTGATGCTCAACGCATTCATCAAACGCGCCATATATCCGGTTGGCAAGCCCATGCGAGATCCTTCCATCGCGGCGCGCAAGTGGGCGGAAAGCCCGCCACCGGCTTCCTGTATGCCCTGTGCCAACAGGGTATTGCCTTCCTGTTCACGGCTGCTCAACCATTCCAGAAAGGCCTTGTTGATCGATACCTTGCCATCTTTGTCCTCGTCTCGTTCCCAGGAAGCGGCTTCGGCCAGTTCCTTGTGGGCCAAATCCACCCGTCCTCCGCTGACCTGCTTGCGGGCATGGGATAAACAAGCCGCAACCAGATCCCGTCGCACCCCGGCATGCAGGGGATCAATGGTCAACAACCGTTTGGCCAACCGGGAGGCTTTTTTGAAGGTTTTGCCTTTCAGGGCCTCCTGTACTGCGGCATACAGAAAAAACGCATCATTGGGAAAGAGTTGCAGGGCACGCTCCACCACCCGACGTGCCTTGAGATCGTCATGCCTGTTTTTATACCATTCCAGAAGCGTTTGATGGGTTGGGCGATGGTCAGGGTCAAACTCAAGGCTTTTTTCAAAATGAATAACAGCATCGGAATCGTGAGGATTTTCGTCAAGGATCAAGGCTGCCATATGACGGTGGGTCATGGCCAGATGCCAGTTGCGTTCTGGCGTGTCTGATGCGGCCTGCAATACGTTCAGATGGGATCTCCAGGCTTGGAGGCGTTTGGGCAAGGGTGCGTTTTCCTGCCTCAGGGCAGACAAACGACTTCTTTCAGTGGCTTCCAAGGGACCAAAACGGCGTTCGAAAGCGGTCTGGGCTGCGGGCGTGGTGATCAACAACAAAAAAGCCGGGCGACGCAACGAGGCATCCGGAATGGACCAGTCAGAACTCTTATCCAACAAAGCAGGCAGGAGTTTTGCAGGCGACAAGGAAAGCAGTTCGGTTGCCTTGCGCCAGGAAGCCGGGGTGATGCCGCGCCAACGTGCGACCCATTCCAGTTCGTGGGGGGGGACACTACCGATTTGTTGCAACAATTCCGCTTTTTCCATGAGGCACAACGAGACGAGACGGGCCATTCCCGACCAGGGCGAAGGTGCCGGGATGGAGTCTGCCAAGTGTCTGGCTTTGTCTGGTTGGGTGCGTATCAGCAGCAAAGCCAACAAAATCGAGCGCAAGGGCTTGTAGGGTGAACGCAGGGAGATCCGTCCCAACAAGGATTCCAGTCCGGTTTGATCCCCTCGACAAAATGCGGCAATGGCCTCTCTGGCAGCCTGGGACCAGATACGCCATGGTGAATCGGCTGGCAGGGTTTGCGGGATTGGGTTGGTCAACAAAAGGGCTGCCATGTGTTCCTGCCAGAGCGGGAACTGATGGGGCCAGGCGGTTTGCAATGAGGTTTCTTCGCGCAAATAAAATGCGAGTAAATTATCCGGTTGCCCGACCGCCCCCAGACAGGTCAGACGCAAAAGTTTATTCTTGCCAGTTATTGTTTGGTGATCCGTGACCAGGGCGTCTGCGTTGTTCAAAAGGATCAGTGCCTCTTTGAACATTTTTTTATGAGTCAGTTCCTCGGCGCGTTTTTCGTAGGCTGTGGCCAGCAAGGGGTGCCAGTTTCCGTTTGGTTCCTGTTTTGCCAGTTGTTTGAAGCTCTCCACCGCATCACGCCAGCGGCCTTGGTCCATGAAACGTTGCCCCTGTCCGGCAAGATCGGCAGGAGTCAGTACCGGAGAGGAAATGGGCTTGCGTTTCATAGCGATTGTTTATTCCACCTCCGCGCCCCCGTGCAGGAGGCGACCTTTCAAGGTCAGCTTTAATGTTGCAATCCTCACATCTCATGCTAGGAAACATCCCTTCAAACATCCTATTATAAATCAGTCTGGAAGCCAAGTCAATTCATTTTGACCCGTTTCATTTTTCGACCTCCCTGACCAGTTCTTCACCGAAAGGTTCCAGAAGTTCCAGCAAAGCAGGCAGATGGTGCGGGAAATGATGCTTGACGAATTCGGCTTGTCGTTCCAAAACCCAGCTGGCCACTGCCAATCGGGACAACTCAGGGCTGGCCTTGCCCAGGGCGCGCAGGGTGCGATCCAGTGCCTGAGAGAGCCGCGACAAGGCATCGACCCGCCGCAACGGATCATCCACTTGATTTTTTACTGCATCCACGGCATCCTTGTGCAGCCCAAGATAATCATGCAACAAGGATTCCACCAGGGTTTCCCGACTGTTTCCGGCCAGTCCCTTGCCGCACCGACTCAGAGTTTTACACCCGCACGACTCCTGTGTCACTGTTGAAGCCAGATCCCAGGCATGGTTGGCGGTATTGTCCAACTGTTTCCATCGCCGCGCGGTTGTCAGGGAGACCCCATGAGTGCGTGCAGCCAGTGCCAGATTTCCGCCGTTTTCCTGGTAGGAGGCCTTGACAGCCAGTCGCACGTGTTCGCCATAAGGAGCCTTTTTTGATTTTTCACGCATGGTGTTTTGCAAGTCAGATCCATCAGGCATGTGTGCCTCTTTAATTGAATTGGAGTGATTGTTTCAGGCCGTCAGTCAAAACCCTTGATAATCATAAAATGAAAACATAAACAAATGACAGATGAAAGAGTTCAGTCAGTTGCTCAAATGGATTGCGTGATTTCTTTTTTTTCAAAGACCCTGTTACCGCAAAGAACTTTGTGCTAAATATTGAAGCCATACTCTCCCAATTTGGTTTGAAGTTGCCCTGGAAGGTTGCCCCCTTGCACGGGGGCGCGGATTCAAACAAACGACCGCAACCTGACCATGCAGTATGCAATTACAATAACAAAGGCGCGTTTTGTCCCACGGGATGGCAAATAGAGGAATGACGATAATGGCAACCAATGAACATAACAAAAAAATCGGTATTGTTGGTGCTGACAAGCATGGCTGCGAAATTCTGGAACTGTTCAACCAGAACAAAGGTGTGGAAATCCTCTTTGTGGCAGATCCTGATCCTGCGGCCCCTGGCTTGACGCTGGCTAAAAAATTGGGCATCAAAACCATGACCAAACCAGAAGTCGCAGTCAAAAATTTCAAGGTTGACCTGGTGATCGAATGCACCCACTCCCAGGAAACCATGGCCATGATCGCCGACACGGTGGGTCAGGCTGGCGTTGTTGACGGGCTTGGAATCCTGATGTTGCACAAAATTTTCAGCGAACAACGCGGAACCGCCAATCATCAGGTCTTCGCCGATCTGGCCAGCGTCCGTCAGGAGATCGATCGCAATACCCGTGATGTCTCCAAAACATTGCATGGCATTGAAAAAATCTCCAACGAGTTGGAAGTGCTCGCCATCAACGCCGGCATTCAGGCATCACGAGCAGGCGAATTCGGCAAAGGGTTTGCCGTGGTCGCTGGCGAGGTCAAAAGCACCGCTCGTGTGGCACGGGATCTGGCTGGCGATATCGATCGCGTCATCAGCGAAATTTCCAGCATGTCCAAAAAAATCGATCAATCTTTGAAAAAAGTTTTATAGTTCCTGGTTCAAAGACCAAAGTCAAAGGCAAAACCCTGGGGGATGAATCCCCCAGACCCCCTCTTTTTTTTAATAATTTTAAAAAATA
>JAMOBH010000288.1:0-7429 GCA_039908085.1 Magnetococcus sp. YQC-5 | reverse complement strand
CCCCAAGGTTTTTTGTCTAGCGATCAATCTCACCGAACACGATATCGATGGTTCCGACTATTGTAGTCACATCTGTCAACATATGACCTTTCAACATACTTTTTGTGGCCTGCAGATGATTGAATCCTGCGGCCCGGATTTTAACCCGATAGGGTTTGGAGCCTCCATCGGAGATGATATAGACGCCCAATTCTCCTTTGGGAGTTTCTGCAGCGGCATAGACTTCGCCTGCCGGAACCGAATACCCTTCGCTGAACTGTTTGAAATGGTGGATCAAGGATTCAATATTACCTTGATTTTTTTGTTTTCCGCCATGAGCACCATGGGCATCATGAGCATCATGCCCGCTCTTCAACTCTTTTTCAGTCTTGAAATGGCACTGAAAGTCCTTGCGATAGGGAGTGGAACTTTTAAAGCAATCATTTTTGATCGGACCGGCAGGCATTTGCCGCAAGCATTGCTGAATGATCCGGTTGCTTTGACGCAACTCTTCCACCCGGACCAGATAGCGATCATAGCAGTCGCCATTTTTGCCTACTGGAATATCAAAGTCAAGACGGTCATAAGCGTCATAAGGTTCGGCCTTGCGCAAATCCCAGGCCACACCGGAGCCGCGCAACATGGGGCCGACGAAGCCATAATCCAGGGCCTGAGCAGCCGTGACCACGCCGATATTGACCAGACGCTGTTTCCAGATGCGGTTATTGGTCAACAAGGTTTCATATTCATCGATTTTGGCTGGAAAATCATCGGTGAACTCGCGAATTTTCTCTGCCAGCCCCTCTGGGAGATCCCGTGCCACGCCACCTGGACGGAAATAGGCGGCATGAATCCGGGCACCTGAGACGGCTTCATACATATCGATGATCCTCTCCCGTTCCCGGAAGGTATAAATAAACATGGTCATGGCCCCGACGTCAAGGCCATGGGCACCCAGAAAGAGCAAATGATTGAGCATGCGCGTCAATTCAGCGAAGATGACCCGGATATATTGAGCGCGTTCCGGGACCTGGATGCCCAACAAGCGTTCCACAGCCAGAACCCAGGGATGCTCCTGAGCGATCATGGACATGTAGTCCAGGCGGTCGAAATAGGGCAACCCCTGGTGATAGGTTTTATGTTCCAGGAGTTTTTCCGTTCCCCGATGGAGAAATCCGATGTGGGGATCGGCTCGTTGGACCACTTCGCCATCCAGTTCCAGCAACAGACGCAGAACGCCATGAGCAGCCGGATGCTGTGGACCAAAGTTGACCGTATAGTTAATAAATTCCGTCTCTTGCATTTCCATTGTCATTGCACGCTTGATCACCTGGTGAGTGAGGCTTAAAGAGAGCGACGGTAAGGTTCGCGATCCTCGCGTTCGAGGCGAACCGGTTCTCGTACCAGACGTTCTTTGGTTTCATCGTAGCGCACCTCGAACTGTCCGACAACCGGGAAGTCTTTGCGCAATGGATGGCCTTCGAAATCATAATCATTCAAGATGCGACGCAGATCTGGATGTCCCGTGAAGAGAATGCCGAACATGTCATACGCCTCGCGCTCATACCAGTCTGCACAGCTCCAGATCTGGATGACGGACGGAATCAGAGATCCCTCGCCGGTTTTGACTTTGATGCGCAGACGATGATTTTTATGCACGGACAGCAATTGGTACACTACCATGAAGGGCGGATCCTGATCAGGGTAATGGACACCGGCCAGATCAATCATTTGTTTGAAATCCAATTCTGGATCATCCCGCAGCCGTGTCATGATTTCCAGCAAGCGGGAGGGCTGCACATGCAGGATCAAGGCATCGGCCAGTCGTTCCTGTTGCAAATCGGATTGCAGGTCATCAAGCCGTTCCATGATGAGTGCTTCGAGTTTATCCAGTTTATCGGGGTTCATCTCGTTAGATCCTGATGCTCAAGATTCTCATTGATTTCCTTGGTACTGTACATTCAGGCATTCCCTTGACGACGAATGCCATTCACGCCCCAACCAGCACTGAAGGTATGGGTACGATGAATTTTTTTGTGCAACTGCAACACACCGTAGAGAAACGCTTCTGCGGTGGGGGGACATCCGGGGATATAGATATCCACCGGGACGATCCGGTCACAGCCGCGCACAGTGGAGTAGCCGTAATGATAATAACCTCCACCATTGGCACAGGACCCCATGGAGATGACCCAACGGGGTTCTGGCATTTGATCGTAGAGTGTGCGCAGGGCAGGAGCCATTTTATTGGTCAAGGTTCCGGCCACGACCATGACATCGGACTGTCTTGGACTGGCGCGAAAGACGATGCCGAAGCGGTCGAGGTCATAGCGGCTGGCACCGGCCTGCATCATTTCCACAGCGCAACAGGCCAAGCCGAAGGTCATGGGCCACATGGATGAAGTGCGCGCCCAGTTGGCCAGCGTATCCACTGATGTCAGAAGAAATCCGCGATTGCTGATTTCGTCGATGACATTTTGGGCTTGTTCCTGGACCCTTCCGTCGTTCATTCCCATTCCAGTGCCCCTTTTTTCCAGACATAAGCATAACCTGCCAGGAGTACCAGCAGGAAGAGGATCATTTCGACAAACCCGACGATACCGATCTGCTTGAACGCCACAGCCCATGGAAACAGAAACGCAGCTTCAATATCGAAGACCACAAACATGATGGCAAGCAAATAGAAACGCACATCAAAGGGAATTCTGACGGGTGTCAAAGGCAGAAAGCCGCATTCGTACTGTTCCCGTTTTTTTGGGTAGGGTTTTCGTGGTCCCAGGAGAAACGAAATGATGGGCATGGTTATGGCCATGCCTGTGGCCATGATCAACAAGATCAGGATTGGAAAATAAGATTCAAGCATTCTTGATCCTGCTCCTCAAGTGTCCGGTATGGGATGCGTGGTTGGTGTAACGCGATTTTCCCGTAATCAATATCTAGCAGCGAGAGAACTTTTAACACCACCCTGTGTGGCAGGTCAAGCCATCACAAGCGATAACCTGAAAAAAAATGATCCATAGTGCAAATCATTCCGTTTCAGGCTCAAGCCTGAACGGATGATCGGGATCCTTGGAAACGCACTGCCGCAGATCCCGTAACGCAAACCATACCAACAAACATGAAGTCTTTCAACCTGATTTGGGAGAGTTCATACCACAGACAAAATCTCAATACCCGCCTTTTTTGCCAGTGCCTGCGTAGTTGAATTCCCAATCCAGCTTGAAGGGTTCCCACCATCCTTTGACACCCGTCTCTTTATCCGTATGGTAGGGAATCGAGGGAGGTTTGATGGAGTAGACCACCTTGTATTTGCCAGGCCCGGACAATTTCACATTTTCGCCATAATGGGGGCCGTCAGAGGAGGCCATGGGTATCAGTTCCCCTTTGGCTTTCCAATCGGAACCGATTTTCTCCAGGGCATACTCAACGGTCAGGTACGGGATCCATGACCCGGCGGCAAATCCATGGGGATTTTTATCCAAGGCATGGATCTGGGCTTCCAGATGGACATCCGTTGCATCCCGATCTCTGACGGCATCTTTTTCTTTGTCTTTCTGCACATCGCGGGAAGCATCATGCTGGGAATGGTCCATGTGACCCCCATGGTGATGATCATGCCCCTCCATGACAACACTTTGAATGTAGAGTGCCTTCACTTGCATGCCGTTTTGGTCTACCTTGCCGATTTCCATCACCCCTGCCTGAGCAAGATTTGGGATGAACAGAGACATTCCTGCCAGTACAAGGGCATAGGATACTGAGTGCTGCATGGTTCAACTCCTGACTGTGGTGAATGGGATGCCCTGCGGGCAATAAAAAGGCAAAACCCTGGGGGATGAATCCCCCAGACCCCCTCTTTTTTTTTATTATTTTTCAAGAAACGCTTCAAATCACTTCAAAAAAGTGCCCTCTGCCAAAAATAGCCAATGATCACACTTCCCATCAAACCCGGCAGCAACGGAATCAAACGAATTCTGGCCGAAACGCCCTGATTGCGCAGAATGGCCCACCCCAGATAACCACTCCAGAACAAGGCGAAATAGAAAACCCCCATTTTGATATGGGCGATCTCTGCCATGCTCAAACCGAGCCAGAAAAAGACCTTGAACAACTCTCCTCCAAGCCCCAACACCAAAGATATCATGGCAACCGGTGCATATTGATATCCCAGTTCCACAAAATGTTTACGCCAATTTCCACCCTGCAAACGAGCCACCAGCCAGGCTGTCATGGCTGTGGTGGTAGTGAGTACCAACCAGAGAAACCCCATGAACCCGGTCATGAAACTGCTGATGCCAAAAAAATCGATCCATGTGAAGATTTCACTGCGTTGGGGATGCACACTCATCAACCAGGATGGCCCTGGTTCGCCGACCCAATACCAGCCATGATCAAAAAACCACCCGGTCAGGAATTGGCGGTACAGTTGATATTCTGGAAGAACCAACCACAAAAAGGCCCCCAATGCAATCCCGGTGGCCAGGAAAAGAAATTCCACCTCGGCCAGATTGGGGTTGTGTTCGTGGATGGCTTCCACTTCCCATCCTGGACGGTGGAAATAGAGATTGACACCATTGCGCGCGCCAGGGGAGATGCACTTGAAACAGGCGATGCAATGACGGGATTCGGACTTGTAACGAATATCGACCATGGTGGGACAGAGACATTTGGTACAATAGCGATCCCCGCCCGCCCGCAAAGATTTGAAACTGAAAAAAGCCGAACCCAGACGGGAAAAAATGCCCAACAAAAGCCCAATCGGACACAGATGACGACACCAAGCCCTCTGACGATGCGCGAAGAGCAAGCCGGACACCAAAGCCAACAACAAGGTTCCGCCAAAGAGTTCCAGAATGGCCTCTGGATGATCTCTTACCCCCAAAGTCTGCCCCAAGGCCGTCACCAGAAGAAAGCTGACAATGGGCATGCCAGACCACATGATCCAGGCAGGCACAGGCCATTTGAGTCCAATCCTGCTGGCCCATTCAGAGACCGCGCCTTGGGGACAAAACATCCCACACCAGGCACGTCCCACGAGAATCACCGACAACAATACAACAGGAAACCAGATGCCCCACATCACATAGATGGCAAATTTGGTGAAATGAGTCAGCGGGGTCGCACTCTCTGGAGGTTCAGGCAAAAAAGGAGGCACAAAAATGAGAGCTATGAAGATGAACAATGTCAACAATTGCCAAACCGGAAACCAAACCCGACGTAATGCGAAAAAATGTTCCACCCGCAACACCCAGTAAGGACGCCGATGGTTGATACCGCGTCGCCTCTCTGGTCGTGGAGCCGGAGGTATGGGAGAGATATAGCCGTTGCTCAGTTCGGTTGAGGCTTGCGAAATCCCATTGATTTGATCTATCTCGTCGCTGGGGTCATGCTGAAAGGATGGATCTTCTGATGTGGATTCTTGGGAGTTGCGTGCTGCCTGAGGATCCATGGCCATGACATATCCTTGTGCGATTGCAAACTTATTCCTGAAAAATCAATCTTTCAGCGATTATCCTTGATTCAGGTCAAATTTGCAAGCGCAATGTGCTGGGTGCTTTGTCCCCATGCGGAAAATCTCACAACATCCCCAACAGGCGAGGCAACCAGAGGGAAAGATTGGGCCAATAAGTGACCAATCCCAGAAAAACCAACATGGCCATCATCCAAGGGAAGGCTGCGACCGTGACTTCTGTCAGTCCCATCTTATTGATACCACTGGCAATATACAAATTCAAACCCACGGGTGGGGTCACCATGCCGATTTCCATGTTCACGGTCAAAATGATGCCAAAATGAACGGGATGAATGCCCAGTTGGGTAGCGACCGGGAAGAGCAACGGGGCCATGATCAGGATAATCGAAGAGGGTTCCATGAAATCTCCAGCCAGCAGCAAGAGCAGATTCACGGCCAACAGAAACATCACGGCACCAAAACCCTGTTCCAGCATCCAGGCTGTCATGGCCTGTGGGATATTCTCAAAGGTTAACAGAAACGAAAAAAGGATGGCATTTGTAATGATATAGAGCAACATTGCGCTCATATTGGCGGCTTCGAGCAATACCCTTGGGGTATCAGAGAGTTTCAGATCACGATAGACGAAAATGGAGACCAGAAAGGCATAGACAGCACTCATTCCTGCTGCTTCAGTTGCGGTGAAGATCCCGGAGTAAATCCCGCCCATCACGACAAAAATGAGAGCCATACCCCAAATACTTTCGCGGAAGGCAAGCCAACGTTCCTGCCAACTGGCCACGGGTTCGCGGGGATAGTTGAAACGACGTGCGCGTTCCCAGGTAACCACCCCCAACATGAATGCCAGGACCACTCCAGGGATCATTCCGGCCAGAAACAAAGCACCAATCGAAGTATTGGTGGAGACCGCATACATGACCATGACAATGGATGGAGGGATGAGAATGCCCAGGGCACCCGCTGTGGTGATGACGCCGGTGCCAAACTCTTTCGGGAAACCTGCCCGCACCATGGCAGGCATCAAAATGGATCCGATGGCCACCACGGTTGCAGGGGAAGAACCTGATATGGCCGCAAAGAGGGCACAGGAAAGCACACCTGCCAATCCGAGGCCTCCATGCCAATGTCCCACCATGGCACTGGCAAAGCGGATCATGCGTCGCGCCACCCCGCCGTGTGTGAGAAAATTCCCTGCCAAAATGAAAAACGGGATGGCCATGATCTCAAACCGCTCAATGCCGGTGAATAATTTCAAGGCCACGGCCTCGATTGGCACATTGGTTAATGCGAACATATAAATCAGTACGGTCAAGCCCAGAGCAATGGAAATCGGCATGCCGCTGAAGAGCAAGACGGCCAACAAGCCAAAAATGATGATCCCGCTCATGGTCGGCCCATGTCTGCCTGTTCGGACAAACCAGCGACCTGAAGAGAATCGAAATGCGGGAGTTCTCCCTCACGGAGAAAGGCACGGATCACTTGCATGAATCGAAAACACATCAAATAAGAACCCAAAGGGATACAGAGATAAACCAGCCACATGGGGAGTTCCAAATCTGCTGAGGTTTGATCTGTCTGGCTGATTGCCCAGACAAAATGGGCACCCAGGGTGCCAATCACGCCCGTGAACAACACACCAGAGAGCAAGCCAAACAGAATCACGTAATATTGGATCTGCCTGGGCAAACGTTTGACCAGGACATCCACACCGATGTGGATTCCGGTCCTGACACCATAGGCAGCCCCAAATTTCGCCATCCAAATGAATAAATAAATGCATACCTCCTGTGACCAGCTGGTACTGAAAGTCGACAGGTAGGGATACAACCAGGGAATGCCCAAGGCATAACGATGCACAACCGTGACAAAAATGATCACAGTGGCAGCTCCCATCAATAGTGTGATCAACCACTCTTCAAGATGATTCAAAACACGCATCATTCCCGCCCAATAAAAAAATCAAAAAAAAAAAAGGGT
>JAMOBH010000287.1:0-7446 GCA_039908085.1 Magnetococcus sp. YQC-5 | reverse complement strand
TGGTGTACTGCTCGACCGTGCCTGCACCGAGTGGAGTGTTGTAATAAGTTTTCCAGTAGAGAGCCTGACCATTGATGTCTCCTGCAGCAGGCAATGCACCAGGACACCGCAGCAAATGAGCGCGACAGATGCCGCAGGCATATGCCAAATCCCAAGCCAGACGGCCATGATCTGGTTTGGGATATGGCCCCAGGATATTCAAGGCCAGTTTCACCCGGCCATGCAGGAAGTTTTGCCAAATATCATCGTGCGTTACTTTTTCTGTTTGCCAAAGTCCCTTGGCTGGACCACCGCCCAACTGGGTCAGGTATTGCAGGCCAGATTCCTGAATGGCGATGCCAAGCACCAGTTCTTCGGCGGGGGCACCACCAAGTTCAAGTCGCTGTAAGGTGGGACGAATAACCAATTCCAACAGTTGATGTGGATTGAGGCCAGACATGGATGATTCTCCAAAGAAGGAAATGAGTCAGATTGGGACCACCAGCAACCAACATGGCAAGGAGGTCTGGTTTGATGGTGGCCAGCATTGGCGCACATCGAGCATGAACAAAACTCTACGGACGACACGGGTTTCAGCCGTTACACTTCCTTTGCTGTTCCCAATCTGAAACAAAAAAACCGCATCAGGTTGCCCTGTGCGGATTATGATGATTACTCTATGTGGTGCTGATTTTGATTATGAATGAGATTGATCGTTGATATGTTTAATCGGCATTCAAGATCATATTTTTTGCATACACGCCTGATTTATAGAGATCATCTATCGGAACTTTTCGACCACGAGATGCATTAACGGTTGGTAGCGGTCCAAACGTATAAAATCTGGTAGGATCTCGCCAAAACCATTCTTTAAGTTCTGGCATATTAATCAGATGGCAATCAAGAGATCTGTCACCTTTGGATGCGAAACAATAAAGCAGGAAATCTGCTTCGCAATATACCATCCATCCATCACGCTCATAGCCCGGCACTGTGCAAGAATGGGTCTCCAGAGTAAAACTTGAATATGGATGGTCGGTTTTTTGTGGCCATCGGACAATTTTTTCCTCGATGGCAAGTACCAACCCATATTCTCTTCTTGATTGGACCATGGTATCAGCAGCAAACTTTTTCTGGATGATATTGGCCAATCTCCCTTTATCGACACAGACATACCTCCCCTCAAACGCATATTTTTGTAAAACTTTTGGACAAGAATCTTGTCTCGCATACCTCTTTGCCATTCATTGTCTATATCAAAATTATTATTCATCAAGACGCCTATTCGCAGCATCAAAGAAAACTGCATCCTGTTCGATACCAATGAATTTCCGTCCCAGGTTGCGTGCTGCCTTGGCGGTTGAACCAACCCCCATGAAACCATCAAAAATCATGTCTCCTGGATGACTGGATATGTTCATCATATGTTCGAGCAAACTTGTCGGCTTTTGAGTTGGATGAAGAGTGTTCTTCTTGGCATCCGTGAGACGTTCAGACCCAGCACAAATCGGGGTTTGAATGAAATTATGCATTTCATTCTCTCCCTGCCAATTGAATGTATGACCCGATTCTCCCTTGGTGAAAAAAAGGATGTATTCCACCGAACTTTTAAAATTGGTTTTGACTACCTGTGTACCCGGATTGGTTTTGTGCCAGACAATGGTTGCCTTGACTTTGAGACCAGCTCGCTCCAATGCCTCCCGCAAATGAGAGATATAACGGTCTGAAGTAAAAATATAGCCGGATCCGTGCGCCACCAGGATGCGATGAAACTCTTTGGCCCAGGAGTCAAAGAGGATGATGAAAGCGGCACGGTCATGTTTGTCCCACTCACCAAAATCCTGGTCGATGTCCGATCTGCCATCCAGCTTGAATGCGTTCTCCCTGGCGATATTGTAAGGCGGATCCGTCAAGATCAAATCCACGCTGCCATCTCCCACTTGGCGCACCTTTTCGTAAAAGTCGCCATGGATCAGGGTGACGCTATTCTTGATCTCCCATTCTTCCCTGGCGGCATTGACCAACTGCTGGAGCTTCCCACCTGGTCCTTTGGCAACCAGCCATTCGGCGTCATAAATGCCTTTGGCTACCTCGTCAATACATTGGGCAAGCAAATCCGTGCCTATCAGTTGTTGCTGCACCCATTCTGTTGCCTCGTTTCGGGCGCGATAGTTTTGTGCTAAAATTTTAAATTTACCCTTTTGGATCTTTCCAGAGACCAAACCACGAACCAATTCAAGTTGTTGGATCGAATTGAGAGGGGTGATATCTCGAAGTAAGCGTTCGGTGAATGCTACCGTGGTAGCATTTTCTGCTACCACACCATCGACGTTGACTGCTACCGTTTTCTGAAAAGTGGTAGCAATAATTTCCCAAGCCTCTTTGGAGATGCTCTCCAGCATTGCATACTGGGAAATTTGCCCTCTACTCCACCCCAACTCATCAGCCACCGCCTGTTGAGTCTGCCCCGCTTCCAGCTTCCTCCAGACCAATTCCGCATGGTCCACGAACGACATGGGCAGCACATCTTCGGTGGCCTCGTTGAGTTCAAGTGCCTCCCGGTCAATACTTTCCGGTTGGTAAACGTGCATCCAGCATTTGTCTATACCAAGTTTGGCAAAAGCATTAAAACGGTGGTTCCCCCCAAAGAGGATGCCATCTGGCGTGCATGCCAATGGGAATGCTTTCACACCGATCCGTTCCACAGTTTTGGCAAGGTGGTCAACGTATCCAGAATTGATTGACCTGATCAAATGGTGACCACGGATAAACGAAAGTGGTAATTCTTGAATTGCAGACATTTTTACCTCCAAGATTGTCCGGTGTTGGAACACCAGAGCGGGGCTGGGATCGCGGAGCGATCACCGGGCAACCTTGAAAGGTCCGGCTAATCTCTCCCGCATCAAAATACCCTGTTCCACCAGGGCACAAAAAAACCACCCGAAGGTGGCTATGAATTGCGGTGGGTCGAATTCAGTGGCATGGTTGGCGGAAGATTTGTGGTTTGGTTTCTCTGTTAGTTTTATATTCGACACAACAGGTGGCGCACTTGACGCACCGGGTGGAGGCGTGGATGGAGGGATCAGAGCAACTCTATCATTTTGATAGAGTTGCTTGTGCTGATTGGACCCGTTACCACCTGCTCGCTTATTCTTTCGAATACCACGCCGTCCTAACAGCAGTCTGAACGAGTCTGGGATCGCGGGAGCGATCACCGGGGAACCTTGGAAGGTCCGGGGAATCTCTCCCTCCAAAAACAAAGCCCCGTGCCACCGGGGAACAAAAAAAGCCGCTCAATGGCGGCTTTGGGTTTGATCCATAAAAAAACCCACCTTGGTTTCCCAGGATGGGTTCATGATTTGCTACGTTGGTTCGGTGGGGTGCCTGTCCTGCGCACGTTTCCCCACTATAGAGAAAATTATAGCAGATTCTGTCAAAAGCATTCGCAAGAAATCCATACGTATGAGCCATACGTATGGATTAGATTTTTGATCTGAGCAATTTGATGATATTTTTGCAAAATTTTTTATAGATTCTCCGTATAATGTTACGATTGTTACGTTTCGGTTTACGTTTTATGTTACGATTGTTACGTTTTACATTAGGTGTTCTGTTGCTTGCGTAACATCAAACTTTTTTGCCAACCGGAAAGCTCTGGCACGTAATGCACCATCGCTCAATCCATCCACACTGAATGCCTTCCGGTACGCCTCCGTTGCATTCTGCGTCCGTTGATACGCTTGCCAAAACACGTCCATACCCTCGGATGGATGAACATCCACCTTCTTGATGCTATATTTCCGATTAAGCATGGTTACTATGTTCATGATAGCGGCAGCCCACATGCTCCATAGCTTTGTATTACCAACACCCAATATAATCTGAATTTTTTTACGTTCGACGCCATCAGCATGCAACCACACCAACCGTATCTGCTCTGGATCCAGCCACAAGAGCCAAATTAATGCCTCATCCATTCTTGTTATGGCATCTGGCGTTGGCGGCCCAAGACGAACTTTGGTGGGGTTCCACCCAAACGCCTCGTTAGGGTCATGAACAATATCTGGCCAGCTGCTCCCATAGCCAATGGGCCTCAGCCCAGTGACTTGCAATAAACGAAGGGTTTTTGCCGCTTCATTGATACGATCCCTGACCATTTTAGGAGTCCACTGTGTATCATCTGCCATGAGATATCTCCTTAGCAGCCTGTTTTCCAAAAAGTTTCCCGGCTAAATGCTGGATCATCTCCCGTTCCGGCCAACCCAAACGGGGGTCATTCTTCTCCACCACCAGGATGCCATGGTCTCGCCACCCACTGCGTTTTTGTTGCTCCACGTCCATCCGGTCGGGAATAAACCGACTCAAACAGGAACGAGGAGGTTGTGGTCCACCAATCATTTCGCCACCTCTTCATCCAACGCCCAGTGCAGGATCGCCAAAGCATCAGCCGCATTATCATCAACGGGCTGATACCCCTTTCTACGCATCGCCTCGATGACCTCTGCCTTGGACGCATTGCCCTTGCCGGTCGCATGTTTTTTTATGGTGCCAACCGGAACCCCCTGGTACGGAATCTCATGCTGTTCGGCCCAGGCTGTCAGGTGAGCGAGAAATCCACCATACACGTGAGCGGCTGTCACTCCGATATGCGATCTGACTTCTTCAAATGCGATGAATGCCAACGGTTCGGCAAATCCACGAACTTCATCGAGCCATTTCTTGAACCTGAGGAAGGCCATTCCCCCGCCCTCAAAACGGCCTGGCTTGAACTCCACCGTACCGCTTGTGATGGAGCCGTCTGTCTGGCGCAAAGCCCATCCGGTTTTTGATCCCAGATCCAAGGCAAGGATTGCTCCTTCCTTAACCGCGCTCTTGTGGGGCAAACTTGTTGCAGTCATGTCATTCCTCCTCTGGATTGATGTGGTCAGGACGGTGGCGCGCTCCGCCAAGAACATCGCCACCGTCCGCTTTTTTGCTCCAATATGTTTCATGCCTTCCCCTGTGCCAGTCATACCGCCACCTTGCGAATTGGCCACTGGCGTTGCCGGTAAACAGTCGCCCGTTTCTTGAAAGCCCCCAGTGCGAAGGGGTGCGCGTCCACCAAGTCGAGTACCAATCCGTCTTTTTTTCCCGGTGCTGGACGGATCACTCGCCCCACCGCCTGAAGCAGGGGAGTCGCCCCGGAGATCGGTGACGCCAGGATCAGGCACGACCAGACCGAGCAGTCCAATCCCTCTCCCAGCAATCCCTTGGTCCCCACTACCACCCGTGCTATTGCCAGTTGGGCCATCCGATTTTGCCGTTCTTTGGCCGGGAGCTTTCCGTGAACCAACAGGGATCCCGGAATCAGTTCCGCCAAGGCAATCGCATGCTCCACTCGGTCGGTCATCACCAGAGTCTGTCGGGTTCGAGACTGCTCCATCGCCAGTCGCGCAATGCCCAGGTTCCGATTGCGATCCACCACCAGTGCCGACACCATATCCGTCCAAGCGTTTTTTTTTTGAGGATCCAATTGGGCAAACAGGCAACCAGTGTCTACCACATCCACTCGCGCCTGGACGATGCCGCCAACCTGTTGCACCTCACCGGGGTGGACGATGGCGACCACATTTCCCAAAAGACGGCTGATGACCAATTCCAAGCCATCACCACGTTTCGGAGTGGCTGTGAACCCGTAGCGGAATTTCCCAGGAAACATGCCGATGACCTGCGCGAAAGTCCCAGCTGGCGCATGATGACACTCATCAACCACCACCAAACCGATAACATTAGCAAATTTCTTGGTATCATCTGGACGAGCAATCAGGGTCTGCATCATGGCCACGGTGATCTCTCGGCCAACAGCCCAAGCACCACCACCAATCATTCCGGCAATAATTCCAAGCCGTTGTTGAATGACTTGCCGCCACTGATCCGCCAGAGATTGAGAATGGACCAGGATCACGGACCGTTGCGATCTCCGCCGGATCAATTCCAAGGCAGTGAGAGTCTTGCCGGATCCGGTCGGCGAAACGATCACACCTTGAGTTCCAACCAATGCGGCATCGATGACCCGGATCTGATAATCTCGTAGCTCGATGCCATGAATGGATCCGGGATACGCCGCCGGAACCATCACCCGATTATCCGTCCAGGTGATCTGGGTCTTCAGGGATGCGGCCATGGCAAAGAGCCGATGACCGTATCCCCTTGGAAAAATAATGCTCCCAGGATCTTGCTGGTATGTGGTGATGAATTTGGAAATTTTACCGGTTATTCTCCCCATTTTCATCGCTTCGGCATAATCAGGGTTTGTAAATGTATTCTCATCCATCGCTTGACGCAGCAACTGGTGGGTCAATGGGTTTACGCACTGGATGGTGATGGCACCGGTGATGGTGGCTTCGATCATAACTGTAACCTTTTTGGTTCAGGTTTGTTTAAAAATTATTCGGTTGCTTGCTATAACAGCATTCAATTAAAACTTTGACTGGATAACTGTTAACGTTCTTCCACCGCTCATCTGAAATTTTTCCAATACGGATTCCAAGACTCCTGCATCGTCTTGAAGCTTCCAGCCCAAATCTTCGAGCAAAATCCAAGGGCGCATCGATTTTTTGAGACCTGCAAAATGCCAATACAGTCATGTATCCTGTGTCGCCATCCATGTCGGCTTGGCGAGTGGCAATGTCATCAATTTGATTCTGCTGCGATACCTGGATTGCCTTTTGTTCTTCTTGTACAGCCTTTTGTGCCGATTGTTCTTTTGCCATTGCGATCACACAATTTTCTTGATCAAGCATCTTTTGCGCGATTTTCACTAAAAATTCCATTTCCGTCATAGGCTTCAATTCATAACGGCCTGTCTTGCGGATGTTGGGCAGGACTTCGGACGTCACCCATTTGCGGAAACGATGCGGCGCAGTTCCTGGCGTGGTGGCATCCCGGCACCTCAATATCAGAGTGAAAAGGCCAGACTCGTTGATAATATTGAGTTCTTGCCGTCCACCAAGGGTCTCGGTTGAAGCGAGGCCCTTTTCATCGGCATCTAACTTTCCCAAAGCATCCCATGGGTTGGATAAACCGATTGCTGCACACACATCCGCAGCCACAAACCAAGGCTCACCATCACGATCAACGACCCTGACAGGATGATCTCCAAAATTGAAAGGCGTGATCCCTTTCCCTGCAAATGCGATTTGCGATGTCGTCATTTTTGTTCTCCAGAAGTTTTTCGTATCGCATCCCAGCTTTCGATCAAAGCCAAAATTGAATAATTTTTGACGTATCCAGGACCATAAGGATCGGGAGTTCTGCCTGTGTTAATTTTAAGACGCTTACATAACTTCCTGCTCTTTTTCTCAAGGTTAAACACAAACCCGACATTCCGCACACCATCAGTAGCTATGAATAATTTACAATAATCTCTTCAAATGGCTTCCATTATTTTTCATATTGGTTTACAATAACTCCATTCTGATCACAAAA
>JAMOBH010000286.1:0-7456 GCA_039908085.1 Magnetococcus sp. YQC-5 | reverse complement strand
GGGGGTGAATTGGTGAACAAACCGCCTTCCAAGGTCTTTTTTTCAATGGCGCGATACTTGCAAAATTTCAAAATTTGTCAACTCCATACAGGTGCCGGAACATCTTTTGCCCAGGAAAAACAGTTTGAAACAATGGGTTTATCCTGTGAGAATCACCCTCGTCGCGATAGCGTTTCTGGTGTCGTCATGGCTCTGGTCGAATCCGGTGCTGGCCTTGACCCTGAACGACGCCGTCAGCGAAAGCCTGCAAGCCAATCCCAAATTGCGTGCCGCCGCCGAAGAACTGGAAGAGACACGACTCCGAATCCGTCAAGCATTTGCCGGATATCTCCCCACCATTGATTTTTCCGCAGGCCGTGGCCGGGAATGGGTCAACACACCCACCACCCGCGACCAGGATCAAGGTGGCTTGACCTTGGACCGTGGCCAAGCAGGCCTGAACATTACGCAACCCATTTTCGACGGATTCAACACTGTCTACAAGGTGGAACAGGCGCAAGCACAACTTCGCTCCTCCGGGTTCACCTATCAAGATGTCGCGGAATCCTTGACGTTGGAAGTGGCCGAAACGTTTCTGGAAACACTCAAACAACGTCAATTGCTGGATTTGGCCAAAGAATCCATTACAGTGCATTCGGATATCCTGATCAAAACCCGCCAAAGTACCCAATTGGGCCTCACTGCCGACATGGATGTCCGTCAATCGGAAAGCCGTCTGGCTTTGATTGCCTCGGAACTGGCCTCAACCGAAGGGGCACTCAGAAACGCCAATACCCGTTTTACCTCTCTTGTGGGCTTTCCTCCGGGAGCGTTGAATTGGCCCATGCTTGACAAAAACCGCTTTCCCACCTCTCGCGAAGCTGCCCTGGAGGTGGCCATGCAACACCATCCAGCCTTGCAGGCCGCAGCCTCTGACCTGGATGCCACACGGGCCGAGGGAAAAGCCAATGCCGCTTCCTTATGGCCCAAAATCAGCCTGGACATGGCTGTATCGGACACGGCCAACATCAGTGGTTCGCGCAGTTATTCCCAGGATGCTTCGGCCATGTTGCAATTCAAATACAATTTTTTTCGGGGCGGTGCTGACATTTCCAAATTCAAGGAGAGTTCCCACAAGGCAGCCCGTTTCCGGGAAAAATTCGAACAAACCCGCAGCCAGATCGAAGACAAGGTGAATCGTGCCTGGAACGCTTTGACAGCCTCGCGTTCCCGGCTGCAAAGCCTTGAAAAACATGTAAATACTACCAAAGCTGTCAACCGTGATCATCAAGAACAGTACCGTCTTGGCCTCCAAAGCCTGCTGGATCTGCTCAATTCGGAAAACGAACTGCATGCCGCCAAACGATTATGGATCGACGAAAATTCTGCATTCATGACAGAATCCTGCCGATTGTTGGCGGCCATGGGTCAGCTCAAGGAGATTCTGACCCAGCAAGAATCACCCGCCCCAGTGGCTCATAAACCAGATATGAAGGATGTCAGCCCGGATGCGAAGAATCTTGTTGCTTCTGGTTCGGTGACTTCCAAAAAAGATCTGCCCCATGCCAAACCAGACGCCAAACGCGTTGTTGCGTCTGGCCCCGTGGCTTCCAAGAGAGATCAACCCCTTGCCAGACCAGATGTGAACCGGTTGGTTGCTCCACCCACGGTTGCTTCCAACACGGATCAGCCAGTTTCCCAACCAGATGCGAACCGGTTGGTTGCTCCACCCACGGTTACTTCCAACACGGATCAGCCAGTTTCCCAACCAGATGTGAACCGGTTGGTTGCTCCACCCAGAGTTGCTTCCAATAGTGATCAGCCCATTGTCCAACCAGACGCCAACCAGCTTGTCATTCCTCCCCAGGCTGTCAAAACTGTCAGCAAAACAGCAGCACCCAAAACAACCACCAACACGCCCAAATCCGCCAACACGCCCAAATCCGCCAACACGCTTGCTGCGGAAGAAAATGATGATGAGTTGACCCGGTTGGTCGCCATTCTCTTGGACGAACAGCCAGCTTCCATGTCACTGGAAATCTCACCCACGCCACCCCAATCAACCACGCCCGCAACACCTTCAAACACAACATCCGTCACCGAAGAAGCTCTGTCGGCTCTGGCCGCAACGGTCGATTCCACAGTCAAAACCGCCACCAGGGACTTCTCCCATGCCATGACAGCCTTGGCCAAGACCGTCTCACGCTCCATGCAACAAAACCCGCCGCCGACTCAACCATCCCCCATGGATGACAACTCCCCAGATCAGGCCATCGACCCCAATGCCCCTCCAAAAAATCAAGATCCTGGGGATTTGCAAGATTTGGATCATATTTCATTGCTTGATTTCATTCATCTCATGACCAATGATGAAACCGATCCATCTGCCAAAGTTCCTGCCCCGGATCTGTTGCAGTATACTGTTCAAGTTGGAGCATTCCAGGACGAAGCATCTGCTGTGAACCTGATCGGCCAATTACAAAATAAAGGTTATGACATTTTTCTGCGAGAAAAACAGGACAGAAAAAAACGCCCCTGGTATTTGGTCTGGATTGGACGCCATGATACCGAAAACGAGGCCCAGATCGCCCTGAAGGCTTTCACAACTCAGGAGTCTCGTCCGGCCTTTATCATTCCGATGGCCCGAACAGGAATTTCAACCGTGTCAAAACCTCTGCCGTTTCCAGGGCCTGCCAGCGTCAAGTCGGAAACCTCCCCCTTGGCCACACCTCATGCAGCATCCGTCAAGTCGGCATCCTCCCCCTTGAACACACCTCATGCAGTGGAATACGCCGTCCAGGTGGCCGGATTTATTGACCAACGAGAAACCGAAAAAAAACTCATTCAACTCTCTTCCAAGGGCTATGACTTGTACGTCTGCGAAACCAAAGATCCCAAAGGACACATTTGGCAAACCATCTGGATCGGTCGCTATCCGAACAAAAAACAAGCCCAGGCAGCAGCCGAGGCGTTTTTCCGCCAGGAAGGAGAGTCTGCCGTGATCATCGAGGTTCTTCCCGACACCCCATCCGCCCCCAGAAACATCACCCGGATCGGTGCCCCGGCCTGAGGATGCACAAAATCTGACCATTTGTCAGAATTGTCATTCACAAAACACCAATCGATCATGTATTCTTGCAAATGGTGCCCGCTTCGACCCCACGATCTCAGACCAGCCATGAGGATCCGCCATGTCATTTCTCACCCATATAAAACTGCGTACCAAAATTTACCTCGTTCTCTTCTTGCCCATGGTTGGCATGATCGGATTCGGAATCACAGGCATCCTGGAAAAACACCATCTGGCACGACAAATGGAATCCATGAGTCGCTTGTCTGGTCTGGGTGTCCGAATCAGTGCCGTGGTCCACGAAGCCCAAAAAGAACGCGGCATGAGTGCCGGTTTCCTGGGCAGTCAGGGAAAAAAATTCAGCGACCAGTTGCCAAAACAACAACAAGAGACGGATGAACAAATCAAAAATATGCGTGCATACCTGAATGGATTCAACCCCATGGCGTTTGGCACAGAACTCAACGGTATTCTCAACCAGGCTTTGGGGCGCATGGAAAAAATTCAGGAAATCAGACGTCAAATCATGGCTCTCACCCTGTCTGGCGCAGACGCCATCGGGTTTTACACCCAGATGATTGCCGATCTGCTCAGCGTGACCGGCACCCTGCCACAACTCTCTGCCAACGCGGAAATGGCCGCCTTGACCGGGGGATACGTCCATTTCCTGCTGGCCAAGGAACAAGCCGGTCAGGAACGTGCCGTCCTTACCAACACCTTTGCCAAAAATGGTTTTGGCGAAGGCATGTACCAGAAATTCATCGCCCTGGTCACTGCTCAACAGAACTATCTCGGCGTTTTCCTCTCCCTGGCTCCTGTTGCCCAACGCTCCTTTTACAAAGAAAAAATGTCCGCTCCCAGCGTCGCCGAAGTGGAAAAAATGCGCTCCATCGCCATGAGCAAGGCTGCTTCCGGTCAGTTCGACGTGGATCCAAACCTGTGGTTCTCGACCATCACCGACAAAATCAATCTCTTGAAAGAAGTGGAAAATCGCCTCTCTTTCGACCTGGATGCCCGCACCACAACCCTCAAGACTGAATCCAATCTGCTTTACTGGGGCTATCTGCTTGTTACAGCAGCCATCTTCCTGGTCAGTATGACCATCAGCACACTCATTGCCAGGGAAATCATGCATCAAATGGGCGGCGAACCCAAAGAAGTGGCTGACATGGTCCAAACCATTGCCACCGGACAACTCAACATCACCTTTGACACCCGAAAGAAAACCGGCATCTATGCCGCCATGGAAACCATGACCACCAACCTGAAACAGACCATCAGCACCCTCATGGAAGTGGGAGTCAATCTGGTCAATCAAAGTGCCTCGGTCAGCTCAGGCGCGCAAACGGTCTCTCAAGGGGCCACGGAACAGGCCGCATCCATCGAAGAAACCTCCGCTGCCATGGAACAAATGACGGCCAATATCGAACAAAATACCGAAAACGCCCAAATCACTGAAAAAATGGCCCGCAAAGCCGCTGTGGACGCCCAGGAGAGCGGTTCCGCCGTCAACCAGGCTGTGACCGCCATGCGACAAATCGCCAATAAAATTAATATCATCGAAGAGATCGCACGCCAAACCAATCTACTGGCACTCAATGCCGCCATCGAAGCAGCGCGTGCCGGAGAACACGGGAAAGGATTTGCCGTGGTGGCGGCGGAAGTTCGCAAACTGGCAGAAAGAAGTCAAACCGCAGCCGGAGAAATCACACAACTTTCAAGTGCCAGCGTCCAGGTGGCCGAAAAGGCCGGACATCTCCTGGCATCCTTGGTGCCTGATATCCAAAAAACCGCCCAACTCGTTCAGGACATTACCACAGGTTCTGTTGAACAGGCCCAAGGCGCGTCCCAGGTCAACGCAGCCATTCAACAACTGGATCAGGTCATCCAACAAAACGCCGGATCCGCCGAAGAGATGTCTGCTTCATCCGAGGATCTCTCCGCCCAGGCCGCAACGTTGCAAGAGGCACTGGAGTTCTTCAAACTTTGATTCAAAACAGCTTGGATTTAAAACAGCTTGACTATGGCCGCAAAAATGGCCGTCATGGAAATCATGGCTGTCAGGATGGTGCGTGTAATTCTGACTTCCATTTCCAAGATGTCGGTCTTCAGTTCAGACTTCAATGTTAAAAAATCTTCTTTGGTAGCCAACACCGACTTGACCTCTTCGCCCAGCACCGCTTTGGCTGCGGCTTTTGCTTTGACATCAGATACTTCGGCTTCACGCAAAGCTTCATAAAGTTCCCATACAATCGTAGCCATTAGATAACTCCTTTTTGCTGGATCTTCAAACGTTGATTCAAAACAGCTTGACTATGGCCGCAAAAATGGCCGTTATAGAAATCATGGCTGTCAGGATGGTGCGAGTGATTCTGACTTCCATTGCCATCATGTCAGTCTTCAATGTCAGGATTTCAATCTTCAATGCATGAATATCTTCTTTGGTAGACAACCCCGACTTGTCCTCCTCACCCACGACCGCTTTGGCTGCGGCTTTTGCTTTGACATCAGACACCTCGGCTTCACGCAAGGCTTCATAAAGTTCCCATACCATCGTAGCCATATAAATAACTCCCTTGTGCAGTGTCAGGTATAATCAATGATACCATAAACATTCTAGCATAAGCACAGTACGAATTGCAACAAAACAACGTGCAATGACGCTGCCCACTGCGACCAGGAGAGCAAAAAAAGGGCTTGTCTATGGTTTCCGACGCACGACCCGTCCTTCCAAACGGGGTTTCCACTCCTGATGCGCAAGCAGCCACTCTTTGACCTGAGTGGCCACCAAAGTGGCACCACTGGAATCAATCAACAATTGACCACGGGACAAGGCATCATAACCATCCTTGCCAGAAAACAAATAATCCGTGGTAGCCACCTTGTATGGACGATCCAACTCCAGCAGATTCTCGCCCACGCGCACCTCCATCACCCGCTTGCCAGCCGGTTGCTCTGGATCATAAGTCACCCGCAACCCGGAAACCTGTGGAAAACGCCCTGCCCCCAGCTCCACCTGACCAAGGGCAGATTCCAGAACACTCAACAAGTCACGACCACTCAATCTCAACAGCACGGTGACATTACCAAAGGGCATTTCCGTCAAAATGTCCTTGGCGGTCAAGACATATCCCACAGGATAGACGCGATTGCCTCGCAGCCCTCCCCCATTGAACAAGGCCACATCCGCACCCACCGCCTCACGCATCACATCAGTGATCATATTCCCCATACTGTTTTCTTGAGTCCTCACCTCGCCCTCCAGGGAATTGAAAGGGATCGAGACGGTCAACAAAGGCATGCCCAATGACTCATCCAGCCTCTTCGACCAACCCTCCACGATGAGACTCAATGCAGGATCAGCCGCCACTCCGCTCACAGGCCGCATCTGCCAGGAGGGACGCCAGATCAACGGTTGGCCCGGTTGACCCTCCTGGGCAACCAGCTCCACCACACCCATGAATTGATTGTCAGAACCGGATTTGAGAATCAATACCCCATGCTCATACAAGGCCATGGGATCATGATCATGACCGCCCAAAATCAAATCAATCCCCTTGACCTCCTTTGCCAATTGTCGATCCTGAGACAGAAACTGATGGGTCAAGGCCACAATCACCATCGCACCCTGTGACTTGAGTTCCGCCACCTCCTTGCGGGCTGTGTCCAAGACCGGATCAAACCGCACCTGCCTCCCAGGCTTGGAAGAAATGGCCGTGTCCGGGGTGATCAGACCAAAAAATCCCACCTTGATCCCATTGATTTCCCGGACCAGATGCGATTTGATGCCTGGCATCCCTTCACCCGTGATCCAGCCCATGTTGGCAGCCAACCAAACCGCCTGCGATGCACCAATCTGTTTAAGCATGTTTTCCGGACCAAAATCAAACTCATGATTCCCCGGAACCGCCACAGACAATCCCAGGCCATTCATGGCCTCGATCATTTGTTGGCCCTGCACCCATCCAGAAAGCAACGAAGGAGAAAGCAAATCACCACCAAACGTAAAAACCAGTTGGGGATCCTTTTTTCGGTACTCCCGCAACAAACTCCCCAAAAACGCCACCCCGCCCAATCCATGACGCGGTTGCAACTCATAGACATCATTGACGTGAACAAACGTCACTTTTTTCTCTGCGGCATGTATGTCTTGAATGACAAGAGATGCCATCAAGCACAGAAACAACAAAAATATTCTATACTTCATGATGATACTCCAAAAGGATGTCAATTATTCCTGGATCGAATCGCAATCATCTTGCAGCCACCATTGAAAACTTTTTAATCAAATCACTCCTAAACCGAAACCATTTCGGGATGTGAAGTTTTTTATTATCAGGGGTCCAGGGGGATTATCCCCCTGGTGGGGTCCAGGGGCGAAGCCCTTGGTGGGGTCCAGGGGCGAAG
>JAMOBH010000285.1:0-7464 GCA_039908085.1 Magnetococcus sp. YQC-5 | reverse complement strand
CCATCCTCCGCCAGGGGCCAACCCCATTGGCGGCGGGTGCGGGGACTTGGGCAGCAGCCTGCTGCACCGGTTGCGGCTGAGACTGGTACTGCACCGGTTGCGCTTGCGGCTGAGACTGGTACTGCGCCTGTTGAGGCTGTTGCATCTGTTGGGGTGCTGGCTGGGGCTGTGCCTGATACTGCGCCGGTTGGGCCTGCGTCTGGTACTGCGTCGCCTGCCGTGCCGGTTGTGGCTGGAAGACCTGAGGAGCCTGGCCAGCATTGGCAACCGCCTTGTACCCCTTCACCTGGTTGTACCCCTCTTTGTCCACCGTCACCTTTACCGCCACCGGCCTGAAGTGCAGATCCTCCGAATCACTGACCTGCATCCGCCCCACGGCGTGGCAGATGGCCGACAGGGTGCGCTGGGCAATTTCCTCTGCCTGCCGGTTGGGGTTGATCAGGTTGAGCCGGTCAAAAAGCTTCTTCCCAGCCATGGCCCCGTCCAGGATCTCCATTTCCATGAAAAGATATTGCCCGGTTCCAGCCTTGGTCGCCCTCAACTCGCTGGCAACGATCTGCACCCGGTAGTCGCCGGGGGGCAGGGTCTCGTGGGGTTGGTTGGGATCCACCTGAGTGGCATCGAAAGTTCCTCCGAGTTGTGCCATTGTTTTGCTCCTTTATGCCGCTTGATTTTGAAATTGACCCGTGAGATGCTCCTGGAGCGTGTTCCAGTCCATGGGCAACTCTGGGGGAAGTCCGTAACGATTCTTGGCCAAAAAGGCGGGTCGCTCCTGGGTGAAGAGAAGCCGCTCGCCATTTCCGACAGCGCGGTTGACACGCTGTCCAAACCCCACCTCGGCCTTGGTGGTGAACACCTTGTAATTGGCAAACAGGACGCAGTCGCTGTGCTCCTGAACCAGAGCGGCCGCCTTCTGGTGCAATTTTACGTCGTAGCGGTCGAAGGGCTCGTGCTCCGGGGAGTCAAAGCGGCGGATAGTGGCGTGGGCCACTTGAATCACCACCATGTTCTTTTCCGACCGGAGCCGGTTGAGCCGTTCCAGGTAGTTGCGCCAATAGTCCAGCGCTGCCACATAACCTTTTCCGTACCCCATGTCCTCGATGGAATTCACCCGGTTCGCCCGGCACACCTCTCCCCAGATGAGGGGCTCAAGCCAGTCCAGGGAATCGAGCACTACCGTCTCAAAGTCGTGGGGTTCGTTGAGCAGGCTGTCCAAAGCCTCCAGTACCTCCACGAAGGTGCGGGCCTGGGGAAAACTGGTCACCTGCAGCAGACCCAGTCCATCCTCGGTGATAATGAAGACTGGCTTGGGGGAGCAGGCTGCCAAGGTGCTTTTCCCAACCCCGGCCACCCCATAAACCAAAACACGAGGGGGCAGAAACACCTGGTTGCGATTGAGAGATGCCAACGAGATGGCCATTACGCACCTCCCTGGCCGTTTGGCCGGTTTGAAAGAGGGGCCGACATTTTTTGCTGCATAGTCTGTCTCCTAAAAGTTGATTGGGTTATGCCGCCACATGGGCAGAACATTTACTGGCCGGCACAAGGTGCCGGAGGTACTTCTCTTCAATACGTTGTGCTGCCTCGTCACGATCCACGTTCACCAAACCGCAAATGAATCCAAAGCTTCCCACTGCCAGGGACTGACTCCGGAAAAACTGCTTGATGTGCCGAACCTCAGACCGGAACAAATAGTTGGTCCACAATTCCGGCTTCTCCTGCACCCTCTTCACCAGCGTCTCTGCATCTCTCACAGCCTGAGCGAGAACGGCGACCCATAATCTTGTTTCCGGCTCCATTGTCTTGATCCTTTGTGCTGGTTGAGGGATTTACGCTCTCCCACATCTTTACAGTCTCCTGTCAGGCCGCAGCCAAACAGGCCATGGAACGTTCCTTGACCGGGACAAGGTGCCGGAGATACCTTTCGTGGATACGCTTGGCCGCTTGCACCGGATCCCAATCCATCAAGTCGCAGATGAAAGCAAACCCGCCCGGGGCCATGGACTGATCCTGAAAGTACTGCCGGAGCTCCATGGCTTCCTCGCGAAACAAGGGATCAGACCAAAGATTGGGATTGTCCTGGACCTGGATGGCCATCGCCTCGGCGTCATCGGTGGCCTGTTTGAGAACGGCGATCCAGAGTTCCCTTTCCGGATTTATGCTGTTTCCGGAGTCGATGCTGGTGGTGATCGATGTTTGCAACATGGCTGTTCCTCTACTGTTTGAGCCTGTGATAATGGGTTGTCTCGAATTGTTCGACATCGGCCTGGCGGTAGATGACGTGGCCGCCTATCTTCAGGTAGGCTGGCCCTCTGCCCTTGCACCGCCAGTTTTGCAGCGTCTTTGGTGCGATCCCCCACCGGCGCGCAAGCTGAAAAGGATTGAGGTGTCTGGTCTCCATGTGCCTCTCCTGGTTGCTGTTGAATTTGGGGGACATGATACGGCATCCGAGGTTAGGCAGAAGTTAGGCAGAAGTTAGGCAGGAGGTTAGAAATGAATTTGCCTCAAAAATTTTTCCAACACGCTCCAGAGAGCAACTCATTGTTTTATTAATATTTTGCACAAAAATAGGATTTGAACCCGTTTCTGGGGATGGTTAGGCAGAAGTTAGGCAGAAGTTAGGCAGAGGTCAGGCGGTGGTGCCGATATCAGGCAGGAAGGGTGTTATGCCGGGCAGAAAAATGGCTGGAAATGGTGTGTAGAACATGCCTTTCCGTCAGCTGATTCCCTGCTGAATCAGGTCTGGCAGAGGTTGGGCGGGCCGGCGATGCCGGTTTACCACACAATGACTGATGGTTAGGCAAAGGTTAGGCAGGAGTTAGGCGGGGTACTGCGACTGCCGCAATCACGGCATTTACCGCAGTAGCTGATTACGTCCTCTCGGACGATCAAAAATTGTCGCCCCGCAAGGGGGCGACAATTTCAATTGGACGAGGCCGATATACTCAGTGTCCGTTGTTATGGCAAGTCATCGATTCCGGTGTCCTCGCTCTCTATCCCACGATCAGGACTGGGCCTCTTGTTGCCGTATCCTTTGCCACTACCCTTGCCCAGTTTGGCAACAGGGGTGGTATAGGAGATGGATGGTGTACCGTCAGTAGGTGCCCGGTTTTTTGGAGGCAGTCCGGCGTGGTTGCGGAGTTGATCCTCCAACTCGATGAGCATGGCCGGATTGTCCACGAGGAATTTTTTGGCATTCTCCCGTCCCTGGCCGATTCTTTCTGTCCCCTTGGAAAACCAGGCACCTGATTTTTCCACCAGATTGGCATCAACGGCCAGATCCAGCACTTCTCCGGCCAACGAAATGCCGGTGCCGTAGTCAATGTCAAATTCGGCACTGCGGAAGGGGGGGGCCATTTTGTTCTTGACTACTTTGACTTTGGTGCGGTTGCCGACTATCTCCTCCTTGTCCTTCAGCGCGCCGATGCGGCGGATGTCTATGCGGACGGATGCGTAGAACTTGAGAGCGTTCCCACCGGTAGTGGTTTCCGGGTTGCCATACGCGTTGCCAATCTTCATGCGAATTTGGTTGATGAAGAGGACGATGGCATTGGAGCGGGATATGGAGCCGGTCAGTTTGCGCAACGCATGAGACATGAGCCGGGCATGCAGGCCAACATGCGCGTCTCCCATATCTCCCTCAATCTCTGCCCTGGGGGTTAAAGCGGCCACCGAGTCCACAACCACCAAGTCCACAGCCCCAGAGCGCACCAGCATATCGACAATTTCCAGTGCCTGTTCGCCGGTATCCGGTTGGGAAATGAGCAACTGATCCACGTCCACGCCCAAATGACGGGCATAGGTGGGATCCATGGCGTGTTCGGCGTCTACGAAGGCGGCGATCCCGCCAAGTCTCTGGGCCTCGGCGGCCATGTGCAATGCCAACGTGGTTTTTCCGGAGGATTCCGGTCCGAAGACTTCCACAACCCTTCCTCGTGGCAGACCACCGATACCCAGTGCCGTGTCTACCCCCAGGGATCCGGTGGAAATGACAGGAACCGCCTGGACTGTGTCAGGCGACATACGCATGATGGCACCCTTGCCACATTGCTTTTCAATCTGGGCTATGGCCGCCTCCAGAGCTTTGGCTTTGTTGCTATCCAGCATCATGTTATTCCTCTTTATAATGTAAGTTTAATGGTTGCGAATCAGAAAAATGCCCTGCTTGATGCGTGGGTGTCCATCTTCCTCGCGCTGGCTGTTGATGGAAACCATCTCAAATCTTATCAAACTTTGATCCAGCAAAAACCTCCACTGTAATCAATCAACTCCTTCCAATCAGGGTGGTGGTTGAACACTTGTGACAAAGATTTGGATTTGGAGTCAATCTTCTGAAGTATCTCACGAGTATGGCGTTTTGGATTGCCCAACCTCCATGCCTGATACAGTTCTTTGACAATGTCGCGTTGCTTATCACCGGCAAACACGAATACCCTGCCGTGGACTCTGATCGAGCTATAGTCAAGACTTGGATGGACTGGCCCATGATTCGCGTAAGGACTAGCACTCTTCAGGGTACCATGGAGCAGTTCCAAATCGAGCGCATACCAACCATTACTCGTTTCCACAACAATACGATCCAAATCAAGAATCCGGTGCCCGCCGGGCAAATCGGCATGCCTCTTCCCTGGCACCTTATTGCTCAACACAAGCCCAGGCGACTTACCCGTCCAGTCCAGAAAGGCGTCATACACACCCTCAAACACGTTCTCTCGGGCAAGATCCTTGGCCAGAAATATCGCCGCCCTCTGGTGCCCAGCACGAATGTATCCCAACTCCCACAAGCAATCAGGTATGATGACGCGGACCTGGGTCGTTGATTCAATCTCGACCAGATCACGGATATGCTTCGCCATCCAGTCCAGATTTATGTTATAAGTTTTCATATCCTCATCTGGCACATCAATATCCACAATGCCGGTTTCAGTCAGACAGGTATATTGGTAGGTGCGCGTCTCCGGATTCCATTCCGCATCCCTCCAGTCGGTTGGATCATCGCTCTCACGATACGGCACCATTGTGGTAATCGGCCCATCGGTCAAATACCCGGCAGCATACAGAGCTTTGATCTCTTCGGCGCGATTAGTCATCATGCTGTTGTACACATTATTTTTTTGAAAACCAAACAGCATCAATGCCGTTGTGAATGCCTTGTGTGTCAATTGGCCGATCATGCTACACATCCTTCACCAAGCCCCAGAATGGCAAATATTTCTCGCAGACCAGTCGTTCCCTTTTGGTTCTGCCCTTCAGGTCGCAACCATTGGGAAGGCTGATCGACACCCTGATAATCTGGCCCCTGCGGTTCTCCTGATTGGGACGGAATCTGATTGCCAAATCCGCTTGAACTACCTCTATCCCCTTCTGGCTTAGAACTCGGTGCTCCGGTTCTTTGGAAAATTCATAAAGGCTGGTCTCTGCGTCTTGTTTCTGTCCCAGAATGAACCACACCCCAGGATAGTCTGACATATACACCTTCACGGAAAGCACCAAAACTGAAGCAATGCCGTCCTCGCGGTCTGTTGGAAAGGTGCGTTGCGCGACCAGCGACGATAAATCGTATTGCCGGAGTGGAACACGCAACCCAATCATCCTCTGGCCCAGCATGATCTCGGAAAAAACACGAAACAATCTTGGTCTGTTTATAGAGTCCAACCCAGCAATCTCTATGACACCGCTCTTCGGATCGTAGGTCAAAACGGCCTCCAATACAGGACGTCTCGATTGCATCTCCAGCGTACCGTTTTCGAATACCCACACCCCATCCGGCAGTCCTTCACGGTAGATGACTACCTGGGTTATCAATGGCGTAGGCTGGTTGGAACAAATCTGCTGCCGTTGGTATACCTCCACCTGTGCGTTCATCGTTTGGAACTGTTCGCAAATTCGTGTCAAAAATTCCCGGCGGCACTCTTCGTCGTCATGTACTACCATCCCCTTCTGGGCAAAAAAACTGGTCCATTTCTGCCCCAGGCGGTTTCTTTCCGCGAAACGCACCTCTTCAGCTCGCCGGAAAGTTTTCTCGTCATGCAGGTACAGCCACATCGCCCTGTCATGGCCATTGAGAAACGACTGCAATTTGTTGGCATCCTGAATGACACCAGCGATTGATGACTGCCCAGTTTCGTCAGTCATCTCTTCGATCCGCTCAAAATCCATCGCAATAACGGCATAATCATCGCTCTTCAGACTTTCCACTGCCTTGATCAATCGTTGTGGGGTCGGTATTCTGTGATCTTGCCAGTTCACCAAGCCTCCCAAATCGATATGGCGTGCGTCAAAATAGCTATGCAGGGTTGAAACTGGGGTTTTGCGTATCACACTGGCAACGGTCATCATTTGGCGTCTCCTCTCGCACCTGTCACTTTGTTATTATAATAAAATAATATATGTCATTAATGAATAGTAACGCGTCCCAAATGACGCATCCGTGCGTATCAACAAGCAAAAGCTGTCGGAATCTCTGCCCAACGGGTGGGATAACGCGGTGTGCGGTTTGCCGCTCTTACTGCCCACCTCTGGCGCACCCCCTCACCGGCCATACGAATGATCTCCGTACCAACCCGCAGACACCGGACAGACCATCAGGGGCACTACCACGCCATGCAATGCAGAAGGCGAGATCATCGCAGTTTTCCATACTGTCGGATCAGGCCGGTTACCACCCCGAATACAGTCAGACTCTCTCTGGGCCTGATCACCGGATAGTCGGGGTTGGCAGGGTGCAATGCCCACTCTCCGGCCTCCCGAACCAGTGTCTTGAGGGTGAACTCCCCATCCACTTCGGCCACCACCAAGGCACCATTACTGGCGGTAGAGCAAATCTCCACGACCACAAAATCCCCATCGAGAATACCCACTCCCTGCATGGAGTCACCCTTGACCGGCAGCAACACCGTGCGCGACGGTGATCTGATCAGAAGACTGTCAATCAATATCGGGTTCTCCGACGCATCCAGAACCATCTCCGGGAGTCCTGCCCGAACCGTAGCATCTGCCAGGGGACGCTCAAAGAACCGGTCAGTTGGTGCCCATTCACCATCCGGGGTGCGTTGCAGATAACCAGCATCTTCCAGTCGATGCAGCAACTTGGATACCGCTGATTTGGCTTTCATTCCTATGACAGCACCCAACTGCGTATAGGAGGGCCATGTCCGATACCGGGCGTAGTAGTCCTGCAGCATCTTCAGGTAGTCAGAGTCACGATTGGGAGGCGGCATAGATTCAAGCTCGGTTGATGATTGACAGTGTCTTTATGATAGAGAACGTCAGTGCTCTTTGTCAAATAGAATCTTTCGACTCATCCAAAAAAGTTGATCGTGATGCTGACAAACCTCCCCAAATATCCCGCAACCTCACAGAAAGACATTTGTTATCACTGAACAATATCATTCACTTAAAAAGGTTTTACATCTCGATTCCGACGGCATTATCTTCCTCCCCAAGCACAATCACAAAAACTGC
>JAMOBH010000284.1:0-7466 GCA_039908085.1 Magnetococcus sp. YQC-5 | reverse complement strand
GCAAAGTCAAAAGCAAAGTCAAAAGCAAAGTCAAAAGCAAAGTCAAAAGCAAAGTCAAAAGCAAAGTCAAAAGCAAAGTCAAAACCCTGGGGGATGAATCCCCCAGACCCCCTCTTTTTTTTTATTAATTTATTTTTTGTTGCCTGCCGAAGATGGAAGAATTAACGCATCCAAACTTAAACGTCCCAAGGTATGCAACAAACGAAACTGAGCCAAAACAATCGCAAAACGACTTTTGGCCAATTCCGTCTGAGCGGAAAAGGACTCATTCTGGGCATCCAACAAATCCAAAGCCGTGCGGGTTCCCACTTGATATTCCTTTTGCACCCCTTCCAGAGCCTCTTTGGCCGCATTCAAAGCAGTCTGCAAAGCCACATCAGCAGCCCTGGCACTTTGCAAATCCAAATAGGCAGACTCCACCTCCCTGGTGGCCAAACGGGTCAAACGATCCACTTCGGCATCCTGAGCCTCCTTGCGCGCCAAAGCCTCGGAGGTTTGGGAAACGGTCATGCCACCCGCAAAAATCGGCAACGAAACCCCCACATCCACCACATATCGATCCACGGGATCCGCATACATTTCATCACCCTTGCTACGGGTAGCCCTGGCCGTCAACGCGACCGTCGGCATATGAGCCGCCCGTTTCATGGCCACCTCTTCTTCAGCCACCTGCGACCGAAGCTTGGCAGCCATCAAATCAGGTCGTGACTGAATGGCACGTTGCAATTCCGGCAAAGGCGCGTCCATGAAACCCGCTTTGAATTCCGGCAAAATCAAACCTTCCGGGACAGGCCCACCCGTCAACTCCTGAAAACGGGAACGTCCCACTGCCAGGGCATTCTCGGCACGGACCAACATCGCCTCGGCTGTTGCCAAGCGTGCCTGGGCCTGACTCACATCCGTACGGGTGATCTCCCCCACTTTGAACCGGGTCCGGGTGGCATCCAGATGCTGCGCCAGCCGATCCCGATTGTTCACCGCCAACCCCAACACTTCCTTGAATTGCAACACCTCCACAATGGCGGAGGCGGTCTCCATGAACACTCCTTGAATCACACCCTGCAAGTCAGACTCAAAGGATGCGACATAAGGCTTGGTCTGACGCAACCCGACCCACGCCTTTTGATTGTACAGAGATTGTGTCAAAACCACACCCAATGACAAGGGATCCGTGGAAGCACTACCGCCAGACCATTCCGTGCGATTGTGACTCCTGGAGGCATTCAGATCAATATTGGGATACAAAAGTGCCTTGCTCTGGGGCAAACGCTCTTGAGCCGCTTTCAATTGCAAGGCAGAACCATTGGCCCGTGGATTTTTCTGCAAAGCGGCATGAATGGAAGCAAGAAACGCATCTTCCTGTACGCCAGCCATGACCGACTGCCCGGACAAAATCCAACAGATCCCGATCACACCCATTCCGATTCTGAACATTCTTGACATCTGCATCCCCAATAAGACCCTGCAACAGTTGATCATGCCATTATTCCCAACCACAGCCCCTCAACAAGACAAGAGACTTTCACATGGGTCTGACTTGCAATTAACATACCATAAAACAGGGACCAAACCGTTCAAATATCCAAATGATCCTTGGCGAAATGAGCTTTTTCCTGAATAAAACGAAACCGCTCGGCAGGACGTTTGCCCATCAGACGGTCAAACGTGTCATCGGTGGCGAGCTTGTCATCCACGATTACTTTGAGCAAATGACGGGTGTTAAAAGACATGGTAGTCTCCCTGAGTTGGCCTGGATCCATCTCACCCAACCCCTTGAATCGGGAAATTTCCACCTTGGCCTTGGGTCTTTTACGCAGAATATCAGCGACCGCCAACTCTTTGGCCGCATCATCCAGGACATAACGACTGTCCGCCCCCACCGTAATACGATAAAGAGGGGGTTGAGCCAGAAAAAGACGCCCTCCGAGAATCAGGGGAGACATGAAACGATAAAAAAAAGTCAACAGCAAACTGGCGATATGCGCCCCATCCACATCTGCGTCGGTCATGATGATGACCCGTCCATAACGTGCCTTGTCCAGATCGAACAGACGCCCACACCCAGCCCCAATGGCCGTGATCAAATTCTTGATCTCGGCGTTGCTTTCAAACTTTTCCAGATTGGCCTGCTCGACATTGAGAATTTTGCCCCGCAACGGCAATACCGCCTGCACATGACGATCCCGCGCCTGCTTGGCTGAACCACCAGCTGAATCCCCCTCGACAATGAACAATTCCGTGACGCCAGGATCCGAGGAGATGCAATCCGTGAGTTTTCCCGGCAGAGTCAAACGACTGGTAGCGGTTTTGCGCGTCACACGGGTCAAGGCTTTTTTGCGATTCAGACGTTCCTGGGCACGCTCGACGGTCATTTCCAAAAGACGAGTCGCCCGTTCAGGCGCGCCATGCAACCAATGATCAAAACTGTCCTTGATGATCGCTTCGACGCGCCGGGCCACCCCAACATTGGTGAGTCGGTCTTTGGTCTGGCCGGCAAAACTGGGATTGGGAATGAACAGGGACAACACCCCATACAAACCATCCAACACGTCTTCCGGGGTCAATTCGACTCCTTTTGGCAAGAGATTGCGCGCCTCGGCAAACTCCCGCAATCCCTTGAGTAATGCGGCCCGCAATCCGGTCTCGTGCACGCCTCCCAACGGTGTGGGAATGGTGTTGCAATAATAGAGAGTCCGCCCCTTCTCCTCGAAGGTCCAGACCATGGCCCATTCCATGCGGCCCTTGGCATCATCGCCAAACCGTTCCACCTGTCCGGAAAAGGGTTCCGGGACCACCCGTTGATCGGGTGTCACCATTTCCCGCAAATAATCTTTGAGACCTTCAGGAAAGTTGAATGTCCACTCCCGACTGGTCTGCTCCTCCCGGACATCAAGGGTCAGGCCGCGATTCAAATAGGCCTTGGCGCGACACATTTCCACCAGGCGTTCCACATCGAAACGAATCGCAGGAAAAATCGTGGCATCTGGCAGAAAAGTCACTCGTGTGCCATGTTTCCGAGTGGATTCGAGACGTTCCAGAGAGGTTTCCGGTATTCCGCGCCCAAACCTCTGTCGCCACCGATAGCCTTCCCGCTCCACCACGACTTCGGTCCATTGGGAGAGGGCATTAACCACCGACACGCCGACACCATTCAATCCCCCGGCGGTTTCATAAGCTTTATTATGGAATTTCCCACCGGCATGGAGGGTGGTCATGATGACTTCCAAGGCCGATTTGTCGGGATAACGCGGGAGGGGATCCACAGGGATGCCGCGACCATTGTCCCACACGGAGACCGCGCCATCTTCCCGCAATGTCACTTGAATACGATTGGCGTGGCCGGACGAGACTTCATCAGTGGCATTGTCCAGGAGTTCGACCACCAGATGATGGAGGGCGATTTCATCCGTACCCCCGATATACATACCGGGCCGCCTGCGGACGCCTTCCAGGCCTTCCAGAACCTCGATCTGGGATGCGTTGTAAGTCAGATCTTCCACGATGCACTCATGTTCAACTCAAGTCCAACTCTTGTCCGGCTCTTGTTATCGATACCCGCCTGCCAATCGAAAGAGGGGTAAAGAGAGGGGCTAAGGGAAGAACCCACCCCGACCGGGGTGACCGCTTCAAGCAAACAGCGGCTATTTGTGACGATAGGAGATACGGCCTTTGCTAAGGTCGTAAGGGGTCAGTTGGACCGTCACCTTGTCGCCGGGCAAAATGCGGATATAATGCTTCCTCATGCGACCGGAAATATGACAAAGCAGCTTGTGCTGATTTTCCAGTTCCACGCGAAACATGGCGTTGGGAAGGTTTTCCATCACCGTTCCCTCCATTTCTATGACGTCTTCTTTACTCAAAATTCGTAAACTCCCGTTGCGTTCCAGACAGTATCGAAAGCGGACTATTTTAGCAGAGCATGTCCGTTTGTCAACAAAATAAACATCGGCAACGGTTATTTCATGAGAGTACCCGCCCGTGACAAAAACCCACGGGTGAAGGCATCCAGAGGGAAATCCCTGCTGGTCATTTGCCCCACACTCCAAGTGGAACGATACTTGGTGTTGAGTTCACTGGCACTGGTCAACACCATCGGGCGAAGATGTTCGCCATCCACGGTTTGCACATCCTGGTAGTGAATGGTTTTGATCAACGCACCACTGGAATCAAACTGACTGAGTGTCAGCGGAAGCCCGTTTTTTTTGTTTACGCGCAGTTCCATCCTGGCATAGGGCGCACTGCCAAAACGGGGTCGCAGTTCCAACCGCCAACCGGTTTCATCTTCGTCCAGCAGAGTCGGCTGATAGTCCTCAAACAAAAATCCGGTCAACAAATCGGCATTATTGAAAATCCCGCCAACCAGGGAAAACATCAAATTACTTTTGCGCAATTCCAACTCTCCGGGAATATGCATCCAGACATCATCACCATCCCGCAGGGCTGCCCGCCCTTTGAATTCATCAGGAGCCACCACCACAGCCAATGCCTGACGTCCACTCTTCAAGGCGGTATACAACGAGACGGTGCGCACCCGGCCATTGGGCAGTTCGAAAGCAATGCGGGAAAACATCTCATAGGATTTGGATTGCATTTTCCGCTCCATCTGTTGCAGAATTTCATCGGCTTCCATGCCGAACGCCGGGGTCACACTCAGCCAGACGACCCACAACCATGCCAATCCGCCCAGACAGGGTTTCATCATTTTCATCATTTTCATCAATGGATTCACTTGGTCACTCTCCCAAACCCACCCAAACCATCAACCAATCGATCCGCCAGATCATGCAAACACCAGCCGTGGAATGTTGGAGTTCCATCTGTTAATATATAGTCCGATTTCAAGACCATCACCCCAACAAGGACGTTGACACAGCCATGATTGACCTCACTGTACCCGATCATTCCTTTCTGGGACAAACCTGGGGATGGTTGCTTTTGTTTGCTCTGGTCGTCATTTGGGCCGTGTGGCTGTTCGTGATCCTGCCCATACGGAAAAAAAAGCACATACTCGAATCCATTGCTTATTGCCCATCGCTGCTGCTGCCCCAGCTGCCCCAGGAATACGACCACATCTCCATGGTGCCCAGTCGCAAACTGATTCAATTCAACTACCGGGTCAACCTGTTCCACCTGACCTGCACCTGCCAACGATTTCGCCAGGTCCGGGGATACTATCCAAAGAATGACATCCGCCGCTTGTGCCGACACTTGCGCAAGGAATTGGAAACCACCAAAACCATATTCATGTTCGACGAACTTACCCAGGGTGTGATTTCATTTCGGCTCCGTGATTCCTGCTATACCAGAGAACCCCTGCACCATTCCGAAATGATTGTCGGATTTCATCCCCGCAGTTCGATCATCCGCGTTTACACCTATCGCAAAAATTCCATTGACCCACCCAATGGTCCTTTTACCGGGCCTGTGGAAAAATTCACCTACAACCATCGACAGGACAACTGGGTCTACGGCGACCCCCCGCCCAACCATGAACAAATCTTGACGACCCTTGAAAAAATCATGACAACCTGCAAGGCGAAATATCCATACTCCCATCAATTGCCAAGCAGACCCGATCCCCTGGCCATTCCAGTACCAGAAACCTCGCCGGTTGAAGCTGCCGAAAAACTCCGACAAAAAATCAACGCCGCCAAAAAATCCACAACCCCCCTTCAATGATCAAGCTTGGTGCGCGACCCTTTGGCCACGAGCGGACCTCTGGCCGCTCTTTTTTCCACCCCATGGCCCGGAACCAGGCCATCCTGATCCCCTGGGCCAATCCATGCCAACCAATCAGCCCGTGTAGCCACAAAAAAGGTGCGTGCCAAAAACTGACTTGAGCCATTGGCAGATCCAGCCGTTCTTTGCATCATGATGTCAAACTCCTTCCATATGTAAACGCCACCAACCCGCATGGATCACTTCCCAAGGAGTATGAACGCAAACCACTTGCCAAACTAACCCAGCATTCCTGCCTGCAGCACAGAATCTTGAAATCCATCAATCCAATCAATCAAAAAAATCCATGGAAAAGATCCGAATTTTGATTGCTGCCCGCCAGGATTCGCATATAATAGTGCCTTAACAACAACAACTCTGCTTTCAGGAGGAAGGTATGGCCGTCTCCAAACAACCACCTGCTGCCAAACCAGCCGCTGCCAAGCCAGCCGCTGCCAAGCCACCCGCTGCCAAGCCAGCCGCTGCCAAACCAGCCACCAAGCCCGCCACGACCAGCAACAAACCTGCCACCACCCCCAAGGGTGCGGCCAAAGGTCGCTAAAAGTCGCCTGGGCGCGGCCAAAGATCGTTCACCAAAAGATCATTCAAAGTCGCAAACCAACAAGCATGCAACCAAAACCTCCTGGACAACCAGGAGGTTTTTTTTATTCCATCCGCCTGTTCAAACGCAACAAAGCCACCTCCACCATGGTCTGAATCAATTGGTTGTATGACCAGCCAACCCTGCTGGCCATGATGGGCAACCCGGACAGCGTTGGATGCAAACCAGCCAAAGGGTTGATCTCCAAAAAATGGGGAATCCCCTTGGAGTCGGAACGAAAATCCAACCGTCCCGCATCCCGACACCCCAGAAGTCGATAAATCACCAAGCCATATTCCATGGCCATGCGGGCCTCGGCATCTTCCACCCATTGATACCGCACCCGACCCGTGCTGGCCTCCTTGTTCGCATAGGTATAAACGCCTGCATCCGCAGCCTCATTGAAAAGGATTTCCGTGACACCATGCAACCGGATGTCCGCCCCATTCCCGACAATGCCAACCGTGAACTCTCGTCCCGGCAGAAAGGGTTCCACCAGAACCGGTTGAGCAAAACGGTGACGCAGATATCGGAACATCATGGCCAAGCCAGCCCGATCTTCCACCCGCGACTGCATGGAACACCCCTTGCCACTCCCCTCGGCAACCGGTTTCAGAAAGAGTGGAAAAGGCAGATGAGCGTGCAACAAATCCTCCTCGGTATGCAGCACGACAAACGGGGCCGTAGGAATACCCGCATCACGAACCAATCGCTTGCATATCGCCTTGTCCAAAGCAACCGCCAAAGTCAACGGATCAGAAAAAACATAAGGTATATAATAACCTTCCAACAAAGCTGGAACCCTGGCTTCACGGGAGCGTCCAGCCCAACCTTCGGCAATATTGAATACCAAATCCCAACGCCTCCCCTCCACCAAAGCGGCTGCCAGGGATTGGAATGAACCAATCCGCTCTGTTTGATACCCCTGCTCCTGCAAAGCCGCCTCCAAGGCTGCCAAGGTTTCTGGTCGATCAAACTCCGCCAGATGTTCCTCGTCCAGCCCCATGGATTGATAGTCATCACGTAAATCATATACAAGACCAATTCGCATTACCGGGCAATGACTCCATAAAAATGATTCGTCCTGTCACATTAAGACTGAACAGGATACCCTGCGGGAAAAAAGTCAAAAGCAAAACCTTGGGGG
>JAMOBH010000016.1:0-32048 GCA_039908085.1 Magnetococcus sp. YQC-5 | reverse complement strand
TGTGGAGGGGTCTGGGGAGGCGGTTCACCGCCTCCCCAGGAGAGCCGACAGGAGCGTATTAGTGAAAAACAACAATGGGGCCAAGCGGGATGTCAAAAGCTACGATCCTCAAGGGGCGTCCGCTGAGGAAGGCCGGCAGCATCAGCATCAGCACCAGTATTCCGTTAATGCAGTACCCATCGCGGAAGTGGAAGCGATTGTGGCAACGGGCGTGTACCATAGGAGCGATTACCGAGAGTTCCCCCCATTTAGCGCGTTGCATGGTGGAACAGATTGATTTTTCCGTGCCAGGATTGATCATTGAGTTGGGTCCGGGGAAGGGTGCGGTGACGCAGATGTTGCGCAATGCCACACCTGATCAAAAGCGACTGATACTGGTGGAGTTGCTGGGGGATTTCATTCCATTGTTAAGGAAACGGTTTCCAGGGGTTCGGATTATTCATGACAGTGCGGAGAGGCTGCCGCAATATATTCAGGGGCGGAAAGTGGCGGCGGTGGTATCAGCGTTGCCATTGCGATCTTTGCCTGAAGGCATGGTGGAACGGATTGGGCATGCATTGGGATTGGTGATGAATGCCAACACGCGTTACATACAATATACCTATGATTTGCGTCCTTCAAATAATTCTTATTTCAATAATATCCCCTTGCGCAAGATTGCATCGCATGTGGTATTGCGCAATTTTCCGCCGGCCAGGGTGGATACGTTTGTGAAGGAGTGACAGGCAGCGTCAATTTTATTTGGTATTGTTCTTGCTTGTGTCAAAAAAATATATAGTTGAAGAGACGATTCAAAATTATTGTTATGAGATGGTTATGACAGAACAATGCGAAAATATGGTGCATGCGCAACTCTGGGGATTGATGCCTGGGATCGTTCCGTATGGAATTTTTTTTATAGCAACGACATTTTTTTTATTAAGTCTTTTGCAGATTGAATCGTTGCGAGGCTACGTCAAACAAGCAAAACCGAATTTTAATTCGAAGACACGTTTTTTCGCGCTTTTTGGTTCATTAATGATAGTGGTTCTTATTACTAGTTTTGGGTATGCCTATTATGCTAAAGTTGGGTTATACGTAGCCATGGATCAATGGTATCCAGGTGCATGGTTTACGGTTGCTTTTGGTGTGATACCGTTGTCGCTACTGGTGCCAGAACTGCTTACGAGTTATGCGTGGTGTAACATAGGACTTCTGATCCCCTACCAAGCCAATTTGAGAAATGATCCATTTTGGAGTGACTATCTGTATAAAGCTGAAAACCATATAAGGGAGTTGAGCAACAAAAAACAACATAGAAATATAATGCTTACCGATTGGCTTGACTCTATTTTTTGGAAATTGATTTTAAATTTGATTTATATAATCTCATATCCATTTTTTGTTATCAAAAATTTCAAGCTCAATCAGCAGCGTTTGAGTGCGGAAAAATTTTTTTTACAATTCTTACAAGGATCACTTGATTTTTTGATGGCATTGTTTATAATACTACAAGCTATAGCGATTTGCATGTGTTTATTTTCATATTTTTTTAAAATGCAGGATAATGTAGTTTGGGTTTATGAAAAATGGTTTCTTGATGTTTTTAAAATTTGTTTTCTGTTGTTGATGAGCGTTATGTTGCTTTTGTTGTTGTGGGGATGGAGTCACCAGATCATCCAGCCATCGAAAATCAGGCGTAAGAAAATGGCACTGATGCGGGACCAGAAAAACAAAATAGATATAAACAAATTTAGAAAAAAGATGATAACAATGCTTTACGAAACAAAGCTTAATTTTACAATAGTGTTTTATCTTGGTCTTGTTGCCAGTTTGGTAGGTGCATTTATTATTGACATGTTTCATCATCATTTGGAAAAATTAGCTTTTGATTATAATGAATTAATGTTTATAAATAAGATTTTTTTATTGAATGGCGGGGTGGCACCAATAGCATTGATTTTTTTATTAATTCATTTATTTTATAGATTTCAAGAAGAAGCCGTGTCTGTCTGGACACAGGTTGGGCAAAATTTGTCTGGACGGTTTCCAGTCAACTTGGCTGACCAAGCGTTGCATCAATTCAATAATCTCTTAAGTTCGCCACAAAACGCTTTGGTTAACTGTTTTGCGGAGCTTCAATACACCGCAACTGAAACATCCCCAGCACCGATCACTCTGTCAGCAGAGACGCGAGATTTTTTGCTACGACGTTGCAATAATGCCTTGAACATGCTTCATCGATCAATAGAAATGGTAGAAAACCTGAAAACGTCAGGAAGAATGGAGCGACAGCGTCCTGCATGGAATCACTTCCATCGATTGTGGAATAAGTTTGTAGACAATTTGGCTGTTGCAGATGGCATCACCATCCAGACTGATAAAACAGGTGTGCCTGATGAAATAATGCTGTTTGTGGATGAGCAAATTCTACAGGATAGTCTGATCAATCTATTCAATAATGCAGTCGATGCGGTTTCTATTAAAAATGCGGAATTAAAAATGATTCATTTGAAAGCTCAATTTGCGCAAGGGAGTACATATCCCCTTAGAATTATAGTATCAGATAATGGAATTGGTGTCGACAAGAAGGAACAAAGATTTATTTTTGATCCCTATTTTACCAGCAAGACAAAAGGATCTGGCCTTGGGCTGTATATGGTCAAGGAGTATATGCGTTCAATGGATGGCAGACTATCGTTGATTGATTCATTATATCATGGAGGAGCCAGCTTTGCAATGGACTTCCCGATGGAATGTGTTAGTCGAGGAAAGCAGGCATGTCCAAGCAGCTGATATGGATCCTGTCTCAAAATGTCAAGTTGCGCAGCCATGTGGAGGCACTTGTAAGTAGATGTATGAACAATTCTGTAATAAAAATATTTAATGCGAGTCTGGATGCGCTCCCTGAAGATCAAACAGGACCCTATCCAGACATTATGATTGTGGAATTAAATATTAACCCATTATTATATCCAGTCAATTGCAAAAATCTGGTCATGCTTCAAACTGATTATGTTTCCTCTAAAATCGTAGTGATTGTTGATGATACTCCATTTTGTGAAATTTTTATACCATTTTTTAAGTTTTATGGGATTGAAAAATCGTATTTAAAAATTCTTGGCTATTTTTTTTCTTGGATGCAAATATTAAATATTAATTACCTGTCTGGATCAATCTCTGAATGTGACGATCTGAATTTCGTAGACAACAAAGATCGCGTAAAAAGGGAGGAAAAAATGATTTATACTTTATGGATAGTTGATGATGAAGAGCAGATAATAACAGGAATTCATGATAATATTTCTTTTTGTGGAAAGCGTGAAGACATACAATTCAGGGTTGTGCCCATAAATGGGAAAGACGCACTCATTAGAAATGTCAGTTCTGCTATAGAAAATCAAAAAGAACTTCCGGATTTGGTTATTATGGATGATGATATAAAAAGCAACAAAGAGGGGTTTACAGAGTATGTACCTTACGTTCGATCATTATTAGATTTTAAAATACCAATTCTTGCTTTGACAGGTAAAGGCCGTCGTGACGATAATGAGGCTAGAGAAAGAGCTCTCAATAGTGGCGCGTCCGAATTTGTTCATAAGGGTGAGCTGTATAAAGAGCGGGACTATCTATACAAAATAATAAGAAAACTTTTAGGAGTTCAACGTTGAGTGTTTATTCTGCTCCACTGGTTGACAGTGATTATCGCCTTACGATTAATCATTTTATTCTTTTAAAAAGCTTGGAAATTTATCAAATACTTTTTAAGAATAAAAAAGATAAAGATAAAGATAGCCAATACAATGACTGGAAGTGGAACACGTCCTGGATTTTTGAAAAGCTTTTTTATCTTGCCTTGATAGAGTTTCGTGCCAAGGGAATCTGCGCTGGATTCGATTTGGAAGTAAACGAACTTGTTCCAGGACATTTGGATAAATGGCTCGTTTCCAGAACATGGCGCAATACAGTAGCGCAATGCCTGAATCACGGATGGCTTGATAAGCCAAATCCTGAAAAGGATCAAATCAATTACACCCTGACCAATATTGGAGAAAAGCTTCTCGAAGCTGAATCTGACAGATTTAGAATGGGATGTGGCATTATTAAAGAAAAAACTGAAGAAAAAAAGTCTGGTGCATCGCAAGACTATAAAGTTTCATATAATGCAAAGGATCTTAAGGATAAGTTTGATTCGTACTTTTCAAAGCGTCTGGAAAAAAATTATCCTCTTGAAAATTTATCAGCAGAAATTCGTGATGCTATCTCTAATTTGGACAGTACATCTCAAGAGTTTTCTCATTTCAAGATAAATAATAAGCTAAAAACTTCTCAAGGTCGCATTTATTCGCCTGACATTCTGCATTTGATTCTTATGCTGGCTTCGGAAGAATATCAGCGTGTACTTAATGATAAAGGGAAAAATACCTGGGAGTGGAATAATACGCATACTTTTTTAGCATTGGTTTTTGTTTCCCTGAATGATTTAAGGTCTTATGGGATTGATCTTGGAGTGTTTGCTGTTTTTGGTGATCCCAGTAACAAAAATCAACACCTGTTCCACTCACCCACGTTGTTTCGTGCCAGCGAACAGAGTGTCCTTCATGGATGGATGAGGCGTCCTGATATAGCACTACCTAACTTTACACTTACATCTGTCGGTAAGCAGTTGATAACTGATCTTGTCCCAAAAACGGATCTTGCAATCAATCCTATGGTAACGGAAGCCGTACTCCCCTTGCCTAATGCATCCGATGTATACACGCTTTGTCTCGCAGATGATATCATCATTCAAACCTTTCGAAATCGTTTTGAGCGAGCATTGGATACCATGCCTTACGCTGGGATGTTGGTAGATTGGTTACAAAAAGTGGCTTTGGACGCTGCTCGTGCGAAGCGTCCGATAGGCAATTATGATATCCATGAAATTTACTATCGTAAGGCTAGAGCGTTAGAATCTTGATTCCTTGATAGTACGTACAATGTTTTTTGTTTGCTCAAATGCACAACCTTAATAACTTTAGTTTATAATTGTTTCGGAGACAAATCCATGTACGTTCCAACCAATTTTTGGGAAAAGCACAGCGAGGTCATCCATGAGCTTACTCCCAATCAGCAAATCATTTGCTTGGCTATCCTTAATTCCATCCAGAAGATTGCGGATGATGAACTAAGAAAAGAGGCAGATGCTCAATGCCAACGTGAACCCATATGCCAAGAGTTTCAGCAATCGTATCAAAAAATTAATATGCGTGATCGATGGTCTGATGCTGACAAAAAAAAGAATGAATCACATATTATGCATAATTTTGTTATTGACGGTTCACGGGGGGCAGGAAAATCTTCAGTATTGTATACGGTACACCATTTGATCGAGCGATTAGGCACAGTATCCTTAAAAAAACACTTCGAAGGGAGTGAGGCTCAAGAGTATGATATTGATACCGAGCAGCTTTCTTCTGTGCCGGGTCGTGGTACTGGGATTTATCGTCAAACAGCCTATGTAATGCCAATCATTTGTCCAGATCATCGGGAAATCTCTGAATCGCCAATATTGGAAGCCATCTTTGCCCACATGACCACCAAGCTTTGTCGATTTATCAGCCAGCGAAAAGATTCATGCAAAGACCCGCTGGAACAGGATAAATGTGACATGGTTTTGTTTGAATTGACTGGTCAAAATTTGAATGCTGGGCAGTGCGCTCCCCATGAACAAAATGACGAGTCTGAGGAAATGGCACGACGCAGACGTGCTGCTCGTTTGTTGCAATTTTTCTATACGGAAGTAGCTGCTGGATGGGCCTTTGTGCAACATCTTGGACATGAGACTTTGAGTCGTGATAGCCTTAATTATAATGAATACGTAAGACGTCACTCTGAACAAAGTCGCATCAGCCTTCTCCGTGGGCCTGCATGGAGGATATTTATAACAGAATTTCTTGATCTTTTTTGTTATGAAATGCTTGTAATATGTATAGATGATAGTGATCTTCTGCCAGCCTCTAGCGTTGATTTGATGCATTGTTTGCGCGTTTACTTTTCTCATCCGCGTCTTGTAACTGTTTTGGCGGTTGATCTGTCTGCCGTAGAAATGCATATGTTAGCTCACCGCACTGCGGAATTTTCAAAATCTATGGAAGTTATGGAAAGATTCGGTTCGTTTATTGATAAATATCGTTCAATTGTCGGTTCTGAGGCATTGAATCAAAAACAATATGGTGTAGATGAAAAATATCATCACATGAATCTTGTAGCCATTCAAGATGCTTTGCAATGGCGATCAACCGTAGCAGAGGAGACCAAAGAATTTTTGAACAAGATTCTGCCGCCTCTTACCAGATTTAAACTCGAAACATCGGCTCCCTGTATTCAGAAAGTATTTGGTGATTTTCCACTAATACCCAAAATTGAAGTTATACAAAACCATGTTTTGAATATATCTTGTCATGATATAATAAGAATGCTTCTTCGTGAATATTATATGGTATTGTTGCAAGATGCTACATTGAGGGAGGTCGCCTTCGCTCGTGAAATCATTTTGATGGATATTGAAACTCTGGATAAAGCCTTTATCAAGCATCCTTTATTTGATGTATATGAGCGTAATTATTCTTCTTCTGAACCTCTATGGAGATCTGCTATTTTTAGAATCGAAGAACCTTATTATGCCGATCAAACCAAACTACCTGTGTTAAATGAAGTTAAAATTCAAAAGAAAATCGACGAGAATATTAAAGGATATCATGCTGCTCTTTTCTTGATGGATATTGCTTGGGCTGAGAGTGGTCTTGAGAACAATCCTTATGGTGGAGGAGGCCTTTTTTACACGCCAGAGTTAAAGCAGCATGTGAAAAAAAGTACTTTTGATGTTCTTAAATTATACAATCCTGTTTCATTAGGTTTGTCTGGGCATACGCAGCCATCCATACTGCCTCGCAATTGCCTTTATTTTCAAGACATTCAATTCGCCTTGCCGGTGCAACCCTATAAATTGGCTGATAGTTTTACGTCGCAGATCAAATGGGGAACTGAAATCTTTATTAAAATAATTGATCTGGTTGCTAATGATCCTGATGCAGCAGAGAAGTCTTTCAATGATTTGCCAACGACATTGGATGTGCTGACGCATTGGGATTGGCATCAGGCTGATGTTTCAGGAAATGTATATTCTTTGAGTATTGCGAACCCAGTAATAACTTTTGAAGGGTGGATATTATTTTTCTTCAGATGGTATGTCATTAAATGCTTTGTATCAGGAAAAAAAATAAATAGTTTAAATAATATTGACTTGTTACGTAATGATTTTTTTGCTATGTTTTCAAACGATGATCTCCTTACAGAATATATTTATTTTTGCGATCAGGTGCAAATTATATATACAGATTGGTTGGAATATCATTTCATTTTTTTGGGGATGGCCAGAAGTGCTGTTCGTATCGCATGTCAAACAAATTCACTTCCAGACACATCCCTTGCGCAACACATTGCGTCTACATTGAAAAATATGACAGATCGACGCATTTTGTTGTTGTTTTGGGCTTTGCTGCCTATTTTTAAATATACTCCTTACATTATCTCAGCCAAAAATGACAAATTAGATTATAAGACACTGCTGGAGGAGGTTGAAAAAAGAGTTTATGCGTATGTTAATAGTGGCAACCATCTTCGTGATTTTCCTGACATGAGTAAAAGTATTGGTTATGTTGTCATAAACACAATAAATAATTTAAGGGATGCTAAAAATTTGCTTGGTGACGGTACACCTGATGCTGAAAATATAATATCCATAAAATTAAAAATATTATCAAGCTTGTTACAATCACCACTATCTAATACGCAAGAACTTTCAAACCGAATTCAGGCGATTGGACCAGTACCTCCCTATCCTGGGACAGTACCATGAACCCCAGAAAAAATGACGCAACGGCAAAGTTCATTTTATGGCCAGAGCGTTTGTTTCTAAACCTGCATTTCTTGCAGGGATCCTCGGATCAGATCAAACTGTACCGTACCAGCTTTGCTGAATATTTGGCTGATTTCTATCGTGGATTCAGCCGGGAAGACATCAATGTCTTGACGCATACAGCCATTCAATCCAATACTGGAATCGCGGATTGGTATGCATGCGTGTTGTCAAGCTCTGGAATATCCTTGAAGTTTCACACCGGATCTCCCTTTGTGCCGCAATCCCAGTTCACTGCCTGGCGGTCCACCACCACCAATATTGATTGTGATGCCCTGATTGCATTGGCTTTCGTGGATCAGTTTCTGCGCGCCCCAACCCCTGATGAATTGCCTCGTTGGGGGGTTTATATTACGAGCGATGACCCTGATTTGCAACGTTTGTTCAGTCTTGGCTTGAAGGACATCCACATCCATCTCGAAGGGTGTGAACCGATTCCTTATTTGTGGTTGTTGCTCATGCAAAATCAGATCGAAGTCATGCAATTTCGTGAATATGAAAAACTTGATCACACAGTGAATCGACCCTTTAAAAAAACTTTCAGTGATTTGCTGGAAGAGCGTTATTATGTCATTCAAGCCATCAAAAGGCGTGCCGAGTTGATTGGAGCCTTAGGATTATCTCCACATTTTGGACATGTTCCCAAAAATGTCATCTTCCCTTCCCCCATTTCTGAACAACTTTGGCAAGAGCGTCGATTGTTGGCTGAAGCTTGGTTGGTTTTAAGGAAGAATCCAAAAAATCATAAAATCGCACATTTGTTGGATCATTATCTCTATGCAAAAAATCTGTTTATTGCTCGACATGTCCAAAGTCCTTGGGGAATCACCGGTCTGACTGAATTTCGTGGTCAGTTCAAACGTGCAAAACTCATAAATAATCATACGACACCTAGGCTTCAGTGGTTAGATCATAGTCGTAAAGTTTATTTTGCAGCTGAATCTGCTCATCTCCGGCACATCGAATTTCGAATCGCACCCTTTGATTCACCACGTGAATATGCCAGTTTTTTTTCCAACTGGTCCACTTTTGCTTCATCCGATCCCTTCTTGCTCAGACGTAATATCTCTATCACTTTTGTAATTCATTTCATCAGGCAGCCCATTGCCTCAGATGAACAGGCAGAAACCCCCTTCCACGATCTTCTCATCACCCTGGACCGCCAATCTGCGGCCATGCATCAATTTCGTCAAGACTACCCCCATCAAGCCAAGCTGTTGGTCGGTATTGATGTCGCCAACCTGGAACGTACTTGCCCGCCCCATCTTTTCACACCCTATCTTAATTTATTGCGCGGCATGCCAGTTGATTTCTCCTGTGGGCCATATATGCAACATTGGTGCGAGCTTAAGCGCATCAACAGGCACCTTCTTACCCCTACCATACCCCCACTTGGTATTACTTTCCATGCTGGTGAAGATTACTATCATATCGTTGATGGCCTACGTACCATGGATTCCGCCCTTTCCGGCCTGAAAATGGGGGCCGGTGATCGCATCGGACATGGCTTGGCTGCCGGACGCAGCGTCAAACATTTTGATCTGGAATATGGCGATTCGCTTTCATTGCCTGCCGGAGATGCCATGGACAATTTGATTTGGCTTTATGATCAACTTACACATTTGCCGCAAAACCGAGAAACAGAATTGCGGCGTCTGAGAGAAGAAATTGAAATTTCAAGTGAACATTTATATGGAGAAATTTTTACTCCTGCACAATTCATGCGTGCCTTCCGTTATCGTCATGACGTTCCCAAACGATTCACGCAGCGTGAGATGAATGATGATGATGCTAAAAAGATTCGATTTATGGAATTATATGACTTGACTGTGCGTAGGCGTCGAAACAAAATTATTCGCAGCCCGGATATCTTTCGTGATTTGTCACCCTCCATTGAAGCTGCGCAAGAATCCATTATGAGAAAAATTGCAAAATTGGGTGTTGTGATTGAGTTCAATCCCTCTTCTAATTTTATTACGGGTGGCATGGAGACTCTAGCCTATCATCCCTATTTTAAATATCAAAAAGTTTTGGATGGGAAATTACGGGCCACTATCAATTGCGATGATCCTGGAACCTTCGGAACGCGGATAGAAAATGAATTTTCATGTATTTTTCATGCATTGATAAATCAAAATCATACCAGAGAAGAGGCTTTATCCGTACTGAACGCCATGCGTAAAACAGCCAACGATTATTCTTTCTGTGCCAAATGTTAGACTTTTGTAGTTAATTCTGGTCTCTTAGTTAGCTGAATTTCAAGGAGTATTAATCATGCAAACCCCCATCGTCCTGGACCTGCCTGCTGGAGAGCATTACGTCTGCCTCTGCGGACAATCCAACAACCTGCCGTATTGCGACGGATCCCATCAGGGGAGTGAATATCAGCCCCGCCATGTCATCATGCAGACTTTCGGTACATGTGCGGTCTGTTCCTGTCTCAAATCTGGCAATGCTCCGTTTTGTGATGGGTCGCATAGGCAATAGACGTCTTGCACTGATAACCTCAAAAGCAAAACCCTGGGGGATGAATCCCCCAGACCCCCTCTTTTTTTTTTAATATTTTTTTTAAAAAAAGGGGGGGGCGATCCGCCCCCCAAGGTCTTGTTGTTAAAACGGGATATCGTCGTCGAAATTCGAGGTTTGGGCAAAGTCATTCATGGGGGGCGGGCCACTCTGAGGCGTTGTGCTGCCGGGATAGGTTTTGGCACTTCCCATGGGAGGGGGAGGGGGTGGACGATACTCCTGGGCATAGGGATCTGGCTGGGGGGCATTGTAGGCAGGTGTGCCACCATACGCCGGGGGTCCACCGGCACCGGGAGGCCGACTATCCAACATGAGCATTTGGCCGGAAAAGGGAGGGACGGTTATTTCAGTGGTATAACGCTCCTGATTTTGATTGTCGGTCCACTTTCTGGTTTGTAATTGGCCTTCGATGTATACTTTGCTGCCCTTGCGGAGATATTGTTGAGCAATTTCAGCCAATTTACCAAACATCACCACACGATGCCATTCGGTGCGTTCTTGAAGCTGACCTTGGGCATCTTTCCAGGAATCGGAAGTGGCGATTCGCAAGTTGGCAACTGCGCGTCCGTCCTGGGTAACTCTCATTTCCGGGTCTGCGCCCAGGTTTCCAATCAGTTGCACTTTGTTCAATGATTTGGCCATCCCAACATACTCCCTTGCCTTGAAAAGATTCTGCCCTGTATTTTTTAACGGTATGCTTTGGCAGGATAGGAAAAAAAGTTCCTTTTTGCAAGCACGACATCATTTTTTTCCCAAAAACCGAGACTCACATGCGACGAATAGTGCTTTTTGGAATATTGGCCTGTGTTGCATACGCGACCAGTGCCAACGCCACCCCGGAACCGCCCGGTTCTGAGGTCACGACCACGGTCACTCCGACTCAGATTCCCATGCGCATCAGTGCCATTCACAAAGCGGACAAGAGCTATATTCAGGCCTTGTCACGGATGGCGCGCGCCATTGAGGAGGGCAGCGGAAAACAGATCCGACCAGAACTTTTGACCAACGGCAAAAAAGGTTCAGAAGAAGAAACCTTGCAAGAACAAATCCATGGTACTCTGGAAGCAGGGTTTACATCAGCATTCACGCTGTCGCATCAGGTATCTGCGTTCCGGGTGTTGGGGATTCCGCTGTTGTTCAACAAACCCGAACACGTCCGGGACTGGATGGGTTCTCCACTGGATCTGGCCTTGCGTGAAGCTGCCAAAGCCAAAAAACTGAAAATCCTGGGATATGCCTCTTACGGGTTTTACGGGGTTCTCAGTTGGCGAGCGGGGGAAAAAGCCCCGATTCCTGACAGTGCCAGCGATCCGCCCTCTCTGGACAATCTTCAGGTGCGTATTCCCAGGGATGCCTGGATGACTGTAGTCCATCAGACACTGGGGCTGAAGCCCTTCGCGCTTCCGACGATGGATCTGGCTGGTGCCGTTTCTGCTGGTTGGATCAAGGGGGTGGTGGCCACTCCAGAACTTTTGCAGGGCACGGATTTTCCCATGACCGGAGGGGCCTATTTCAACATGCGTCATTTGCATGGCTGGTCGATATTTTCCGTCAATCTGGATTGGTTTGAAAAACTGCCGCCTGACCTGCAAACTGTGATTGAGAATGGTGTCACTAGTGTGTTGCCGAAAACCCTGGAGCAGAGCATGGCTCAGGAAGCCAAATTGCTTAAAGAATGGTCATCTGACGGTCATTTACAGATTTTGACACCCAGTCCAGGGGAGACCGCATCCAAGGTGCGCAAGATGGCACTCAAAACCGCCAGCGAGATGGAAACGCTTTTGAATCAGCCGGGAGCGGTGACACAGTTGTGGGAACAAAACCTGCAATCGGCATCGGTGACCAAACCCAAGCCAGAGGGGGGAGCGACCACGCAGGCTCCTCAAGGCAAGCAGAAAAAGGGTTCTGGGGACAAACCGAATGGGACCAAAAAAACCGGGATTTCCTCCAGCAAGAGCGATGGTGCGAAGCCATGAGTGTGTTAATGCTTTCAACGGTGTTGGGTTCGTATTTGTTGGGGGCGGTGCCATTTGGAGTGCTGGTGGCCCGAATCCTGGGGGCAGGGGATATTCGTCAACAGGGGAGTGGGAATATTGGGGCGACCAATGTTCTGCGAGTGGCCGGACGCAAGGCTGGAGCGATGGTTTTGCTGCTGGACATGGCCAAAGGGGCGTTGGCGGCCTGGGTGGGGATGATGCTGTTTGGAGCCGACTCCAGGGTGACGGCGGCGGTGGTATTTCTGGTATTTTTGGGTCATTTGTATCCGATCTATCTGGGATTCAAGGGGGGCAAGGGTGTTGCGGTGGCTTTGGGGGCTGTTTTGGTGTGGATACCGGGTATTGGTCTGTTTTTTGCCTTGATCTGGTTGGTGTCGGCCTGGTGGTTTCGGATTTCCTCACTGGCGGCGTTGCTTGGTTTTGGCAGTGCATGGATGGCCCTGTTCTGGATGCCTGGACCACCAGATGGCTTGGTCACTTGGGGCCTGATGACGCTGTTGGTTTTTTGGCGTCATCGAGACAATATGCGTCGGTTGCTCCAAGGCACAGAGCCGACCATTGGCCAAAAACGTTCCCCTACCCCTGATGAGACCTGAAACAGCATGAATATTCCGTTGATTTTTTTTATAATTTGGACTCTGTTGTTGTTGCCAGCCATTCCGGTGACGGCGGATGAACCCCCGCCGATGGATGAATGGCCTGTGAAAAAGCAAGGTACAGGGGTTGTGGATTCTCGTCTGCCAGTTGAACGCATGCGGCCCAAGACGATTCTGGGTCCGAATCTGCCCCAAAAGAGTGAGCAAACCGACAGCATGACGTTGATTCGACAATGGCTGGCCAAGGGAGATCGCATTTTGGATCCGAACACACCTCCGGTGCCAGGTCGGATTTTGGCGTCGATCCGAGGCAGTCTGACGATCAGTCAAGGGGATCAGATACTCCTGTTTTACCCGGAGTCACTCCCGGTTGGCACCATTCTGGACATTTTTCGTCCAGGTCCGTTATTGCATGACCGGCAGACCTCGGAACATTTGGGATCGTTATTGTTTCGGTTGGGGAGTGTGCAAATCACCAGGAAAACGCCACAAGGCCTGTTGGGGGTGGTCATGACCTCTTTTGTGGCCATGCAGGCAGGCGATCAGTTGGATTTGCCACGTCCGTTGAATGGAGATTTTACCATACACGCCCATGCGCCCAACCCCATGTCTGGTCGAGTGGTGCATATTCAGGACAATCAGGAGGAGGCGGCCACCCATATGGTGATCACGGTGGGTTTGGGACGTGGGAACCGGGCTGTGCAGGGATTGACTCTGCCGGTGTTTCGGGTTGGAAGGCCGGTCTCGGATCCTGTGACCGGGGAAACCGTGACCACGCCTGCGCAACCCATTGGGCAAGCCATTCTGTTTCAGATTGGCAACAAGGCCTCGTTTGCTTTATTGGATAAGTCGCAAATGCCCATTCATGTGGGAGACACGATCAGTACCAACCCATGATCTCCAGGCTTGGAACCAACATGGGTTGGGTCCAGCTCCTAAGCCACGATCCATTCAACCCATTGATTTCAAAATGCTCCCGGCATCACGCCAAAATCCTCCAACAAGAAATATATTTTTGTACCACCGAATGATGCCTCTTGCAAAACGTTCGCCTTGACTCTGGTTGCTCTCTGCTGGATCATTGATGACTGGGACAATCGGGTGGAGTGGGGGAGTGAGTCATGGCATTGGATCTGTTCATTTGTTATGCCCGTAAAGATATGAAGTACAAAGACATGTTTCTCCAGCAGCTTGCCCAGCTGGAGGATGGTCTGGTTACTTCGTGGCATGACAGCATGATTGATGTGGGTGAGGATTGGAAAACTGCCATCCTGGAAGCCCTGGAACGTTGTAACACTTTTATTTTTCTTGTCAGCTCTGATTTTCTTGCCTCCCATTTTATCCAGTCAGTCGAGTTGCCCCGCATCCTGGAACGAAGGGCAAACGGTGAAGTCAAAGTGTTTCCAATCATTATTCGATCTTGCCTTTGGAAGCGTGGTGTTTTGGGCAAAATCCAGGCTTATCCTGGCGATGGGACGACAATCAGCGAGTTAAACGAGGCCCAGGCAGACCGGGCATGGATGGAAATTGTAGGAAAATTAGCAGAATGGGCGGACAACCTGCCCAAATTCCTTCCTTCGTCGAGTACTCCTGTCAAATCAGATCTCATCCGCCTTCCCCTCCCTTCGGCCACGCTGGTTGGACGGAAAGAGGAATTGGCCTTGCTGGATGAATATTTTCACTCTCCACATATCGCTGCGGTTGGAATTATTGCCTTGGGTGGGGTGGGAAAGTCGGCTTTGACATGGGCTTGGCTGCAAAAATTGCGGAAAGATAATTTTGCCGGGGCGCGTGTGGTGTTTGCGTGGTCTTTTTACAGTCAGGGGCAGCATGAGACACAGACATCCTCCACTCTATTTTTCAACAGTGCTTTGCCTTTTTTTGGCTTTCAGGGGAGCTTGCCAACCTCTGACACGGAAAAGGCAGACAAGTTGGCAGAACTGCTGACTCGTCAGCCGTCGCTGTTGATTCTGGACGGGGTAGAGCCGTTGCAGCACCCACCGCATGAATTGGAAGGGAGTTTCAAAGATACAGGGTTGAATCGTCTGATGCGCATTTTGGCAGCTAATGGATTGAATGGGCAAGAAAAAAATAGCTTGGTTTTACTTTCCTCTCGTCAGAATCTGCCGACACTTGAAAAAACAAAAGATGGGATTTCACGTATCATCAAGCTTGGGCGTCTCAATAATGAGGATGGGACGGAATTGTTAAAAAGCCTTGGTGTGACCAATGGCTTGCAAAAAGAATTCCCCAAGGCTGTGCAAGAGATGGATGGTCATGCCTTGGCGTTGGTGCTGCTTGGAAAATTGCTGGTCAAACAACACCAGCGAGACATTACCCGACGGGATCAAGTCAAGGATTTGTTTTCTCCTTCCGGCGATCAAGGCATGCATGCCCGACGGGTGATGGCTCACTATGATAAGCAAATCTGGAAAGAAAATGCCCCGGAACGGGTGTTTTTGCAGCTTTTGGGTTTGTTTGATCGTCCCATGGCCAACAAACCATTTGAGGAATTGAAGGAGAAAGCCGACCTTGCCCAACCCTTGCGTGAACTTTCCGATATTGAATTCAATGAGATGATTTCCAACTTGGAAGAGGCTGGTCTGCTGGAGCCTTCAACCAACGAAAAGACGCAATGGGACACCCATCCCCTGGTGAGGGAGTATTTCGGCCAGCTTCTGGCAACAAACCAACCAGAGCAGTTCCGACAGGCCCACTGGGTTTTGTTTGAGTATTTTCAAACCGTTCCCGCCAAATATCAGCCCGACACCCTGGAGGCACTGGAACCCCTCTACCGCGCTGTGCATCATGGTTGCAAGGCTGGAGAGTACAAAAAGGCTATTGATGATGTACTTCGGCCACGGAATCATCGGGGTAACATATTTTTTAGCATCAACCAACTTGGTGCCTTCGGTGTCGAGCTTGCGGCAATGGCTGGATTTTTCCACAAGGGTTGGGAAACGCCAGTTTCCGAGGGGCTTTCGGAATTTGATCAAGCTTGGTTGTTGGGTCAAGCCTCTTGGTATTTGGTATCTCTGGGTCGCATGGCCGAGGCGGTGGCACCTCAACGGGCAGCCATGTGGTTGTATGAAACGTCGCAAATTTGGTGTAACGTCGCCCAATCCGCAATGAACCTTGTAGACCTGTTGATTCCCACCGGTGGCTTGGACGAAGCCAGGGAGGTGGCGGAAAAAAGCGTTCTATGTGGTCAACTGGCAGAAAACCAAATGACGCTAATACTTGGGCATTCCCGTGTTGCCTACGCTTGGTTTCGACTGGGGAAATTTGTGAATAGTGAAATAGAATTTCGGGAAGCGGAGATGTTTCTAAAGGGGCTTGAGTTCAACAATACTAGGCTTTTTGGTGTGATTGGTGCCTATTTTTGCGCCCTTCTGTTGGCACAAACGCAGGACCGGGCGGTATTAGAGGAAGTGATGATGCGGGGGATGGAAGCGCGAAAAATGGCTATCATTGCCCAATTCCAACTAGAAATCTCCCTGGACTTCCTGACTCTTGGCCGCGCTCTGGCTGCCTTGGGGCGTTTTGATGAAGCCAGCCATCATCTGAATGAAGCGGTGAACGGCATCCGTAAAGCCGGAGCTATTGATGAAACCCCAAACATCCTCCTCCACCGCGCCGCCTTTCTTCGTGACCAAGGAAAGCCAGCCCAAGCACAGTTAGACCTGGATGAAGCCCTGGAAATCTCTCAATGGTCAGGCATGGTGATTTACGAAGCCGAGGCCCGTCTGTTGGAAGTGCATTTGCGGTTGGACGAACAAAAAACCGAAGCCGCCCAAATATCTTTGGTACGGGCAGAAGGCTTGATAACGGGTGATAAAAAATATCCTCTGCGCTATGCGGAATTGGACATGGCCCGGAGTCGGTTTTATTCCATGATAAAAGATTCCACGAAAGCATGGGAAATTTTGAAACAAGCAAAAACCCGCATTGAATCCACCGGCCATTTGGGATTGATCCCGGCTTGGGAAAAAATAGCAGATGAAATTTTATACCAGGGGGACAGAAGCTTTGAAGAAGCTATCCAGCGACAGATAGCATTTAAAAAGCAATTTTCTGAATAAATTATTAAATATTTAAAAATATTTGCAACGCTGTTGCCGATCAGACTCCACCTTTCGTTGAAACTTCCTGGGGAGGCGGTGAACCGCCTCCCCAGACCCCTCCACCCTTTTTTTTTAATTTTTTTTTATTATTGATTGGGGGGATTGTTAAGGATGCAAAACCTATGAAAAACCCATGGCTTGCCACTTGTTATGCTGTGACCTTGTTCCTGATTCCCTTCTTGGACCTCCAGGCTGCGGTTTTGAAAGTGCATGGTGCAAAAACACTCTGCACCCCTCTTTTGGAAGGTGCCGAACGCATCCGCAAAGAGCGGGGATTGGGGTTGATGGTCAACAATCAGGGAGGCTCCGAGGACGGCATCAAAAAAGTCTATTTCAACAAGGCTGATCTGGCCTGTGTGGTGCGTTTCCTCAACGAGAAGGAAAAACGAATTCTCATGCAGGAAACCATTGCCTTCGATTATCTGGTGGCCGTGGTCAAAAAAGATCTGCCCATCGACAATCTGAGCAAGGAGCAAATCAAGCAGATTTTCGCCGGCGGAAAATCCAAATGGCATGATTTGGATGTCTCGTTTCCTGACCTGCCCATCGAACCCATCCTCACCCGGAAAAAATCAGGCACCAACAAAAATATTCAGGAATTCTTCCTGGGCAAGGATACCCCGTTTCGCGAGGATGCCCTGTTTGTCAACACCATGACCAGCGTGCCCAAACTGTTGAGCGAAATGAAAGGCTTGGGAGGCATATCCCTGATGTCCAAATCCCTGCTGGCCGGCTACGAATCCACCTTGAAAGTCATTCATCTGGACACCATAGCCCCCACCACGGACAACGTCAGCTCCGGCGTCTATCCCTATGGCCGCCCGGTCACACTCGTCTACAAGAAAAATACCAAACGACTCTCGGTCATCAACATGTTGATTCGCTATCTGCAAGATCCCAAAGTCAATTTTTTCTCCGGCGAACTGGTCCTCAATACACCGGCTGCAAACGATCCCTCATCCGACTCCGTGCCCAAATAAAGCGTTTGTTAATGTAATATAAATAATTGCAATTGTTCGTCATGGTCCTGTTTGGCTCGACCTGTCCAAGAGGAAGTCCATGGTTGAAGATTTTTTTGGGGCATTGGCTTAAAAGAGTGCCATTTGTGCCCGAATATAGTCTATACTCTCCATTGGAGTGCCACGATCAGATAATCACAAATAAATAATATAACTTATTTGAATTATCTATAGTTGTTTGTATGGAAGGAAGTTTTGTATATGGAACAACAAGCATCCGTTTTGATCGTTGATGATACAGAGACCAACATTGATATGTTGCTCGGTATTCTGGACGATCAATATGAAATCAGTGTGGCCATGGATGGACCGAGCGCACTGGAGATCGTATGGGACGATCCCCCAGATATCATTCTTCTGGATATCATGATGCCAGGTATGGATGGTTATGAAGTCTGTCGCCGTCTCAAAGCGGATTTAAAGACGAAAAATATACCTGTTATTTTCATTACTGCCAAAACCGATGTGGCCGATGAGACTCTGGGATTCCAATTGGGGGGGGTGGATTATATCACCAAGCCGATTTCTCCCTCGGTGGTCATCGCGCGCGTGGCCACTCATATCAAACTCAAGCAGACCTCGGACAAGCTGGCATTGCAAAACCAGAATCTGGAAGCCAGCAACGCGCTTCTCAACAGCACCATCAGCCAGTTGAAAGCCACACAAGAAGAATTGATTTTGAATGAGAAAATGGCATCCCTGGGACGCATGGTCGCCGGATTCGCCCACGAAGTCAACACCCCGATTGGCGTGGCTTTTTCAGCCTCAACGCAACTGATGGAAGAAAGCAAAGCCATGCAAGCGTTATTGAATCAAGATGAAATAGATTTTGATGATTTGACAAGTTCCGTTGGTACTGTGGGTGAACTCTCCTCTCTGTTGACACGTAATCTGCAACGCTCCATTGAGTTGATTCAGAGTTTCAAACGGACTTCGATTGATCAAAGTTCAGAAGCAGAGCGTACCTATAGTATATCGGATGTGGTAAACGATGTGCTGATCAGTTTGAGCAACCAGTTCAAAAAAACCTCCATCCGTTTTGACGTACACTGTCCAGAGGGTCTGTATCTGATTGGCGTTCCTGGATATCTGCATCAAATTTTGACTAATTTGTTGATGAACAGTCTGATACATGGATTCTCAGGTGGTACACTTCCGGGCGTTGTGACAATAAGATTCAAGGTTGATGGAAATTTTTTGTGTTTTTATTATGCAGATTCAGGAAAAGGAATGTCAGAAGAGATCAGAAGTAAAGCATTTGAGCCGTTTTTTACTACAAACAGGTCTTCGGGTGGCAGCGGGTTGGGGCTTTATATCTGTTACAGCATTATCACCTCCAAATTCCAAGGATCCGTTCTCTTGACATCGGCTCCTGGGAAAGGCATCCAATTGGAGTGCCGTTGGCCAATCACGGTTGGTTCATGATCCGTTTTTAAATAAAAAGATTAAAAGCAAAACCCTAGGGGATGAATCCCCCAGACCCCCTCTTTTTTTTTAATAATTTAAAAAATCAAACAAAAAAAATAAATAAAAAAAAAGGGTGGGGGGTTTGGGGGGCGGTTCACCGCCCCCCAAGGTTTTTATTTTTAAATATACTCTCAATAATGCAGGCAAACGTAGAAACGACAGTTTCCAACTGGTTGAGTTTCGAATATACTGTCATCTTTTCATTGGATCGTAACATTTCGTCACGGCTTGGCGATTATTTGCATGCAGTCATGCCGTCAAACATCTCCCGGACAAGGATTGTTGCAGATGGAGACCAGACCTGTTGTTTTGGTTGTGGATGACACAGAGACGAACATAGATGTTCTTCTGGGTGTCTTGACCGATCACTATGAAGTCAGTGTGGCCATGGATGGTGAAACCGCACTTGAAATTGCCATGGAAGATCAACCGGATATCATACTGTTGGACATCATGATGCCGGGCATGGACGGATATGAAGTGTGTCGCCGCCTCAAGGTGCGAGAAGAGACCCGCAACATTCCGGTGATCTTCATTACCGCAAAAAATGATGTGGTGGATGAGGCAAAAGGCTTTGAATCTGGTGGGATTGATTATATTGCCAAACCAATCAGTCCACCCATCATCCTGGCGCGAATCAAGACCCATTTGCGCTTGAAATCAGCTCTGGAGGCCTTGGAAAATCAAAATCACATCCTGGAAGAGAAGGTTTGGCAACGAACCAGGGCTTTGCGTGAAACACAATTGAAAATCATTCGTAAATTGTGTCGGGCAGCCGAATTTCGGGACAATGAAACCGGATTCCATGTCATGCGCATGAGCCAATATGCGTATATCATTGGTTTGAAATACGGAATGGATGAAAAAAAAGCTACCCTGTTGTTGAATTCAGCACCTATGCATGATGTCGGGAAAATCGGCATCCCGGACTCCATATTGTTGAAACCTGACCGCTTGAGTCCCAAAGAATTTGAGGTGATCCAAAAACATCCGGCCATCGGCGCGGAAATCATCGGGCAAGAAGAATCCCCTTTGCTGAAAATGGCTTACCAGATCGCTATGACACATCATGAAAAGTGGGATGGCACCGGTTATCCCAATGGAACCAGAGGAGTTGAAATCCCGTTGGTTGGAAGAATCGCCGCTATCGCCGATGTCTTTGATGCCTTGACTTCCAAACGTCCCTACAAAGAAGCATGGTCAACTGAAAAATCACTGGAATGGATGCAATATCAAAGTGGTAAACATTTCGATCCTGATCTTATACACTCCTTTTTGCAGGGGTGGGATGAGATTATGATGGTCAAGGAAAAATTCTTGGATCAATAAAAAAAACCTTGGGGGGCGGTGAACCGCCCCCCAAACCCCCCCCCCCTTTTTTTTAATAGTTTTTTTATTTTTTTTAATTTTTTTTAAATTAATAAAAAAAAAGAGGGGGTCTGGGGGATTCATCCCCCAGGGTTTTGCTTTTGATTTTTGCGCAGAGGCAGTTATATTGATTTGATAATGAAATTCAAGCCAAGAAGGTTATGAGTCATGTTTGCATTCAAGAGCATTCGCAGTGAATTTTTGCTTTATACCATACCGGTATTGATACTTGGTTTTATTATCAATGGCGTGATATCCATTCGGGTGGTTCATGATGCGGTAGTGGAGAACAGTCTGAATGAAATGCGTCGGCAGGTTGAGATTGTGGTGCATGAAATGGATAGTATTGATGTTTCCGCACGCAGGGATATGCTGTTGGCCATTGAGAATCCTTATTTTTACGAATATTTTCAGACAACCAAGATTATTGAATCTCTTCCGGCCAGTTCTGCCAACCTGGATGAACTTTCTGCGAAACAAAAAGAAAGACGATCCGCTTTGGAATCCATGTCCACGCTATTGCAAAAACGTTATTTTATTGAGGAGGCCTGCTTGGTTGACAAGTTTGGGCGCGAACATTTGCGGGTTGTGCATGGGAAGAAAGAACCTGAAGAAAATTTCTCGACCACAGAACAGGATACTCCGGTTTTTGCTCCTTCGTTTGCATTAAGCAAGGGGGAAATCGCCAGAAGCGAGCCTTACATTTCGCCGGATACTCAAAAATGGGTGATGGCCTATACATCACCTGTAGTGATGCCGGATGGCACAAAGCCAGCATTTTTTCACATTGAAGTCCCATTGTCTACTTTCCGTCAAGCATTGCTCATGAATGAGTATGAATCCAAGGATAATAATGTATCATCGGATCCGCTATCCAATAATTCTTTCAAAATAGTTGTCAATCGAGAGGGATTGCTTTTTTTTAATAGTCGTCAAGATTATTCAATGACCTTAAAAAAACCTGATTCTGCAACCAGTACAAATTGTCACTCTCCGAAGCCAAGCGCAAGCCATGATGGTGAGTCGATTCCTTTGAGCGAATGCAAGAATGAAGATTTCCATGACCATTCAGCCCGGAATATTATTTTGTCAGATTATTTGCCGCTTGCAGAATCGCTTTTCAATGGAAAGGAGTTCTTGGATATTCTTGCCCAGATGAAAGCAGGACAAAATGGTAGTGCAAAATTTCGTGCAAATAATAAAATTTATTATATTGTCTTTCAAGATCATTCAGGTTTTGGTTGGAACTTGGCTGAAATCCGTGGAGAGGATGAACTGTTGACAGGAATAACCTCCATCAATGCAGTCAAACTGGATGTGGCACTGGCCAGCATGCTTGTCGTGATGGTATTGATTGTATTGATTATGCTTGCCTCCAGCATGGTGATTCGTCCTTTGCGTGAATTGACCTTCAGCACCAATGCCATGGACCATAAACGCCTCGATTGCAGGTTTGCAAATATCCAATCTAAAAATGAAATAGGTAGCCTTGCCAGAAGCCTGCATGGACTCTGCGAAATGCTGCGTATCCATCAACAAGATCTGCAAAGAACCATTGCCCTTAAAACAGAGCATTTGCAAATAGCCAATGACGAACTTCAGAATACCATCATCAGCCTGGAAGAAACAACCAAACTTGCTGAACGGGCCAACCAGGCAAAGTCTTTTTTTCTGGCCAATATGAGCCACGAAATTCGAACGCCGATGAATGCCATCCTTGGCATGACCCATCTGTGCCTGAAAACCGAACTGACTCCACGCCAGCAAGATTATCTGGACAAAATTTATGGAGCTTCGAATGCCCTGCTACACATTATCAACGATATTTTGGATTTTTCAAAAATTGAAGCAGGCAAAATGGAGTTGGAGTCCATTTTGTTTCACCTGGATGATGTTTTGAGCGACTTGTCAACATTGCTTTCCATAAAAGCACTGGAAAAAAAGATAGAGATTATTTTTTCCACTGAGCGTGGGGTGCCTCGTTCCCTGCTGGGTGACCCCACGAGGCTGAAACAAATATTGATCAATTTGGCCAACAATGCCATCAAGTTTACCAAAACCGGTGAGATCATTCTCTCTGTTACCTTGGATGAGGCCCCGGCCAATTATTATCAGGATTTTTTCTTGAATAACGAGATGATTGAAACCGTCACGCTGCGCTTTGCCATTCAAGACAGCGGGATTGGTTTGACATCCGAGCAGATCAATCGGTTGTTTCAAGCCTTTTCCCAGGCCGATGGCAGTACAACGCGCAACTATGGCGGGACTGGCTTGGGCTTGGCCATCTGCAAGCGTTTGGTGGAGCTGATGGGCGGATCCATCTGGGTGGAAAGCGTCTTTGGCGAGGGCAGTACCTTTTTCTTTACTGCCCGTTTTGGCCTCCCGTTGAAAATTCAAAGAAGGCCTTTGCAAACCCCGGAAGCCTTGCAGCACAAGCGCGTTTTGGTGATGGATGACAATCCACACAGCCTGAAAATGCTTAAAACCAGCCTCGAATCCTTTTCCTTTCAAGTCACCGCTGTCTCTTCAGGCATGGCCGGATTGATCGAATTGGAAAAAATGCGTCACGAAAACACCCCGTTTGAACTCCTTTTATTGGATTGGGACATGCCAGACCTGAATGGCATCCAGATGTTTCAAGCTTTGAAGGCCCTGGAAAAGCCGTTCGATCTGCCTGTCATTTTCATGGTGCCATTCATCGAACAAGTCAATGTCAAAAATGATCTTGGTGCCATTCAGCCAGAAGCCTACCTGGACAAGCCCATTCAGTTATCCAATTTGTTTGATACCATCATGAATCTCTTCGGACAAGGCGGACTTCTGCCTGTGACACACGCCAGAGAGATCGCAAAGTCTTTGCCATCCAGTACGACTCTTCAAGGAGGACAGATTTTGTTGGTCGAAGATAATCATCTTAATCAACAGGTGGGGCAGGAGTTGTTGAAAATGATGGGAATCTCCGTGGTGATCGCCAATAACGGTGAAGAAGCGGTGCGCATGGTTGACGAATCCTCTTTTGATTTGGTGCTGATGGACATCCAGATGCCCATCATGGATGGTTATCAGGCCACCCTTGAAATACGAAAAATGCCTCATGGCATCAACCTGCCTATCGTGGCCATGACGGCAAATGTCATGGTCAGTGATCTGGCACGTTGTTGGGAGGTGGGCATGAATGATCATGTGCCCAAGCCGATTGATCCCAACAAACTTTTTCTTGTCCTCAACAAATGGCTCACACCACGAAAACAGGATCAGTCGTCACTCTTGGCACCTGTTCATGAGCCAGCGAAACTGAATCCCGATATTGTTTCGTCTATCGCCATGCCGGGTATTGATACGGCATCAGGTTTGTTTCATGCGGGTGGGTCTGCCACTCTTTACCGTTCCTTGTTGACTAAGTTTGGTGACAACCATGTTCGTTTTGTCGAGGAATTGCAGGAAACACTCGCCAGAGGCGAGATGGCCCAGGCGGCTCGCATGGTGCATACCCTCAAAGGCAGTTCAGGGACCATTGGGGCGTTGCGATTGCAGACCTTGGCCGCAGAACTGGAATCCAGCATGGTTTTCCCGCAGGATTTTCTGGAGGAATTGGCTTCGGTACTGAACTCCGTCAAACGTTTATGCTCGGTTGTTCCATCTGAAGGCATGGTGGAAAAAAGTCAACTATTGGTAGTGGATCAGGCGAAAATTTTGCAAACAGTGCTCAAATTGAAACCCCATCTTGAAAAGAAAAGACCTAGAAATTGTGACCCCATTTTAGAGGAGCTGGCAGGCATGGTTTTGCCGGAGGGGGTACGTGGTGATATGGAGCAACTTGCCATGCTGATCAAGAAATATAAGCTCAAGGATGCCTTGTCTGTTTTTTATGTGATTATTTACAAACTGAAAAACCTGCAGGTTTGAAAAACGGATTGATTGTTTACATGGAGGCGGGATAAATGATTGGGGGGGCAGGGGAGAATCTCACTCAATAGCAAAATCTTTGGAAATAATTCAAATAAGCTTGAGTTTTTTATAAAAATATAAAAGCAATAAAAAAAAGGGGGCGGTTCGACGCTCCCCAAGGGGGTGTTGGGTGCAATCACATTTCATCATAATCAAGGCAATATCCAGGATCAAGGCGAGGAATGGCTGTGGGCAGGCCAGCCTCAACCCATTCTTGATGACCACCACGAAAATAATAAAGCTTCCCCTTGTATCCCATATGTAAGAGAACCTTCAATCCTGCCAGGCTTTGCCCGCACCACCAACCATTACAAAAGCCGATCAGATCCTTGCCTGCCAATTTTCGCATTTTGGCCACAGTCTTGTTTCGGATGCTCGTCAAATCGCTGTAAGGCAAACTGATCGCGCCAGGAATGGTCCCGCCGCCGTACCATTCTGGATTGCGCATATCCAGTATGAGGATCTTTCCGGCATTGATTTCAGGTGCCATGCGGACAAAATCCTCCACCTTGATGGTGGTAATGCCAGGAATCACCTCAGGTTGAACACAAAAGGGCGGGCAGATCCGGCTGGGAAGATCCTTGAAACCAGGATAATCCAGATTGGATCGATCCTGAAGTATGGCCATTCCGTTCAGAGTGAATGGGGGAATGACGACCTTTCTGGCGTAAGCCGTTTGTCTCTCGACCACCTCATTTCCCAACGGCTGGCCGCTTGGTTGTGCTGCCCAGGCACGATCTGGTGCTTGCCAGATGATTACAAAAGCCAAGAAAGCCAATCCTGCCAGGGTGCGTTGCCATAATAAATGGTTCATGATGACTGGTGCCTCCGTTCTTGAAAATGGGACAACCCAAAAATTAGCCCACCAATATGAACTAAAAAATATTCTCAGGTTATCTCGTCAGAAAAAAATTTATAATTATTGCGCCGTTCTTCTTTGACGGCATAGAGTGCCATGTCTGCCTTTTGCAACAGAATGTGTGCTTCTGAGCCATGCATCGGATACATGCTGATGCCGATACTGACGCCGATCAAACACTCCTGGCCTTTGATGGTGTAGGGTTGAGAAATGATGGATATAAGCTTTTCCGCAACAATCTGGGCATCTTCATCATATCGGATTGAAGGCAGCAAGGCGATGAATTCATCTCCTCCCAAGCGTCCTATCGTATCCGACATGCGCAGGCATTCTTTCATGCGATTGGCAACCTCAATCAACAGGAGATCGCCTGCTTCATGGCCCAATATGTCATTGACCTGTTTGAAATGGTCCAAATCCATCATCATAACCACCAGGATTCTGCTTTCCCGGATCGCCAGAGCCAAATCCTGGTGCAGATTGCGCAAGATTTCCCGCCGATTCGGCAGTCCAGTCAACTCGTCATGACCTGCCAACTCTTTGAGCTGTTCTTCCATCCGTTTCCGCTCCACCACACCTGCCAGGGTGTTGGCTATGGCCATCAGGAACGAAATCTCCTCCGGGTCTGCGTTATGAGCATGTGGAACATAGAGATTAAGTACACCATAAATATTATTTTGAAAAATTATAGGAATACAGTAATGGCCATGTTCACGCATGCCATCAAACTGCACATCGTGACGATGATCCAGTTCGTTGGAAAAAACAACCTCTTTGGTCTTTGCCGCACGACCGCAAAGACAATATCCGGGTTGAATTTTCGCACATGTCAATAGTAAAAATTTGGACAGATTGATCTGAGCCGTCATGACCAACTCTCCAGTATTCGCATCGGTCAGGAAAATACATCCTTTGGATTCTATCTTCACCCATGGAACCGAAAGAATGATTTGCAACGCCTTGTCCATGAATTCTTCAATGGGAAGAGGTTCCAAAGAGAGTTGCAAAATTTCACTGATTGCCAAGCGTGATTGCGCAATCCGGCGATTGAACTCTTCCTGCTCTTTTCTGTGGGAAATGTCCCGCATGACAGCAACAAAATATCTGTTATTTTTCATGCTCCAGGTGGAAAGGGTCATCTCCAGAGGTACTTTGTCACCATTTTTTTTCAAACCTGGCATTTCAATAATTTTTCCTGTCAAATCACTCTGTTCGGCCATGCCGATGGCCGTCAGTTTCTGGACAGGATGTTCCTGGTATTCGGGATGAATCAGAGTGCCTATCGACTGGCCGAGGATCTCGTGTTCGCAATGGCCAAAAATACGTTCCGCTCCCTGGTTCCAGAAAATGATATTTCCTGCCCCATCCATGGAGAGAATGCCATCATTGGCCATCCGGGAAATGGAGTGATGTTTTTCAATGACATCCGCCATCTCCTGATGTCGGATCTCTTTGTTGACAAAAGATGCCACCAGTTTATCCATGATCTGGTGGATTTCATCCTCATTCACGGTTTTGGCAAGCTGACGCACTGCACCGATGGTCAACAAGGCAATGCCGGACCAGTATGCAAACATTTTTGTCTGATCCGTCCAATTGGTAAGACTTGGTGGGGCATCGCCACTTGGATGCAACATTTTAAACAGATCAATCATACTCGCCATGACAAACAAGGCGTATCCAGACAGCAGCCAATACCACTCGTGCCTGGCATGCTGGCCTTTTTGGCGGACGCGCATCCAGATCAATACCGTCACGCACAAAAACAGTGTAAAAACAAGCAGATGGAGTGTGATTATTGGAATCATTGAATGATTTCCATGGAACATGTGCCATTGGAGATATTCATATTGAATGCATATATTGTTCCAGTGCTTTAGCGAAAGTATGGTCGCGTATATTATTTAATCAATTCAATCTGTTGATTTTCAATATCACGATCAGGATTGCCCAGATTTATGAAAAAACAAGCTAGAAAGAGACAAAAAATCTCAAATTTTGTTTCATTTGAAACTTTTTGTGCCAGTGATAGGGGCGCACTTTTTGTCTTTTTTATGTGGAAGGTTTTCTTGTCCGAGGTTAATAAATCTGGCGCAATACGGCTTCCAAATCATCGAGCAACACGGGTTTGAGCAAAAAGCCAGTAAAATCCTGTGATCCAAAACCCTGCAAGTTGGCGTCAAGCAGATGGCCTGAAACCAGAATCACCGGCAAAGAGGGGTTGATCTGTCGAATGGATTGCCGCAGTTCGATGCCGTTGACAAGAGGCATGGTCAGATCCGTAATGATCAGGTCGAATTCATTTGGATTGGCACGCAACCGGTTCAGAACGGTTGCTGGGTCCATCACTGCCGTTACCTGACAACCTAATACTAAAAGTTGCTGACGAAACATTTCCAGCAACGCTGGCTCGTCGTCCACCACCAGCACCTTCAACGGAAAAAAGTTTGTTGCGGGAAAGTCGTTGATTTCCGACGGTTCTGGTTGCTCCAAAAGCAAAGGAAAATAGACATGAAAGCTGGTTCCTTCCCCTGTACAGCTTTGCATTTCCACAGCCCCTCCGATGGAGTTGATCAGCCCGTGAACAACCGAAAGTCCCAATCCAGTCCCCTGGCCTGTTTCCTTGGTGGTGAAAAAGGGATCAAAAATCCGTTCCTGGATCTCAATGGGTATGCCAGGTCCGGTGTCACTGACCGTAAGCAATGCGTGGGGTCCAGACAGCAGATGCAACAAGTCTGCACGGTGAGCATCCAAAATCACTTCCTGCAAAGTGACGGTCAATTGGCCTCTCCTGTTTCCCATGGCCTGGGCAGCGTTGGTGCAGAGATTCATGACAATTTGATGAATATGGGTGGGATCTCCCATGATTCGAGTCGTGTTTTTCGCCAGATTCAAAGTGGTTTCAATGTTCGCCGGTATGACCGCCTGGAGAAATTTCATGACTTCTTTGAGTAAAGGCTCCAAAATCAAAGGGCGTGCCTCACTTTCGGCATGACGGCTGAAAGTAAGCAGTTGGGCTACCAGCTCCTTGGCACGCAACCCGGCTTGATACACTTCCAGCATGTCCATTCGAGGTTGTTCCTGTTCTGGCAGGCGTTTGAGTGCCAGTTCCGTGTATCCAAGGATCACACCCAATATATTGTTGAAATCATGGGCAATTCCACCTGTCAATGTACCAATCGCCTCCATTTTCATGGCTTGTCGGATCTGGGCTTCCTGACGTAACTGTTGGGTGATCTCCCGGTGCGAAGCCAGAATCAATGGCCTTCCTTGCCATTCCACCTTGCAGGTGCTGACATCCACATCCATGAGTTTGCCGTCTTTGCAACGGTGTCTGGTGATAAAAGTTCGTCCCTCACTGTTGAGGTCTTTGAGCATGGGTAGCACCTCTTCCCGGCTCCAATTGGCATCCCAATCCCAGATGTATAGAGAGGCCATTTCTTCCTGTGAATAGCCCAGCATGGTGGCAAAGGTGTTATTGGCCTCGATGATCTGACCTTCGGTTGTCACGACACAGATACCATCCCGTGAATGCTCAAACAGGGTTCGTCGTCGGTTCATCTCCTCCATCAGGGCCTGTTCAGAACGTTTGCGTTCGGTAATGCCATCAAAAACGGCCACAAAATGTTCCTGAGCGGGTGTGTAAATCGCAATGGCAAACCACATCCCCAAGGAATGGATGAAAATTTCACACTGCTCAGAGTGCCCACTTTTCACCACTCGCCCAAGAAGTTCTAAAAATTCATAGTCTTGCTCTGCAATGCCGGGAATGACCTCGCTGACTCGACGGCCCAGCACGTCACGCAGTCCGGTTTGTCTGCCAAAGGCCTGGTTGACATTGATAAAAATGAAATCTTGTGGCTTGTTGTCAGCAAACACCATCCGACAATGGGCAAAACCATTCAGCATGTTCTCAAACAAAGAACGATAGGTCAGCTCGCTCTTGCGTAATGCATCCACAGCCTGTTTGCGCAAGGTGATGTCTTGGTGGATCGTCACCCAAACCTTGCCATGGTATGGATGGTGAAGAGGAGAGACCGTGGCATGGCACCAGACTGGCAATCCCCCTTTGGTTATATTCAGTATTTCACCACGCCAGTATCCATCCCGGTTCATGGCCGTCATGATCCGTTCGGATTGCTCTTCCGGCGTGATATCTGTTCTTGCGTTGATGATACTTATCTTTTTATTGATCAATCCATCCCCTTCATACCCGAACATGCTGGCAAACCTGGGGTTGGTGTAGACAATGGTGCCATCATCCGCACGGACCAGGGCCACCCCTTCAGCCATATGTCTGAGCATCGCATCGTATAAATGCAAGGTGTTTTTGGGCTGTCCGTTTTTTTTGGGACATTTGCGACACATTTTCTGCTTCTGTTTCATCTCTATCAGGTCCGATCAATGGCCAATTGTCTGAGTCGTCGGTAAAACGTGCTGCGACTCATGCCAAGCTGATGTGCCGCCTTGTCTCGATTCCATTTGCTCTCCGACAGTGCCTGTAATATGGCGGCCTTTTCAGGATCCATGGCCTCCTCTGAAGTCGGTTTTTTTGTCTCCATGGGAGGGGGTTCCTGATGCAACGTGGCTGGCAGGTGATCCAGGTCTATCGCTGTGTGTCGGCACAGCACAAATGCATGTTCAATGGCATGTTGCAATTCACGAATGTTGCCGGGCCAGTCATGGCGCATCAAAGCGGCCTGCGCAGCAGGGGTGATGCCTGGAACCGTTCTGCCAAAACGAAGGTTGAAATCCGCAATGCAATGTTCAATTAGTAAAGAAATATCTTCCTTGTGGTTGCGCAATGGAGGAAGTTGAAGTTCAATCACCTTCAGCCGATAGTAGAGGTCTTCGCGAAACCTATGTTGGGCAACCAATTCGTGCAGGTTTTTGTTGGTGGCTGCTATGATCCGTACATCTACCTCATGGCTGCGGTTTTCACCTACACGCTCAAATCTTTTCTCTTGCAAAAAGCGTAGCAGCTTGACCTGCATGGTTGGGCTGATGTCTCCGATTTCGTCCAGAAACAAAGTGCCACGGTGGGCTTCCTGGAACCGTCCGATCCGGTCGCGTATCGCACCGGTAAACGCTCCACGTACATGTCCAAACAATTCGCTTTCCAGCAAGGTCTCATTCAAAGCCACGCAATTCACTTTGATCAAGGGTTGGGCAACGCGGTCTCCTTCCCTATGGATCGCCTCGGCTACCAATTCTTTGCCAGTTCCAGACTCCCCGGTGATCAATACCGTACTTTCCACTTCGGCAAGATTTTCTATCAGTCGGTAAATGTTTTGCATGCTGGTGCTTTGTCCAACCAGGCGGTGAAAACGCGGGCGTTGTTGCAGATTTTTTTCCAGTCGATCCAGGCGGGTGACATCTTTTACCGCCATGACCGCACCTAAGGTTTGTTCCTGTCCATCCCGCAAGGGCGATGCCATAAGGGTTACCACCATCTCTTCCATGTCCTGTCGTCGACAGACCAGGCGTGGAACGGATAACGTAATTCCTTCATTAAATGATTTAAGTAGGGTGGTTATGCATTTGGCCTGACATGAAAAAAAATTTATAATTTCAATAACTGGTCGGTTTAAGTGTTCCTGACGAAATCCGCATAATCGCTCCGCAGTCCGGTTGATCGACATCAGGCTTAAACTTTGCGAAACACTGATCAGTCCCTCCTCAACACTGTTTAACACCGCCTCAAGGTGCAGTCGAAGATGTTCTTTTTCCTCTTGAAAGCGTTTGGCACTCAATGCACGATTCACTGAACGTAGCAGGTCATCTTCAAGAATCGGCTTGACAAGATAATCAAATGCACCGTTGCGCAATGCTTTCTGGGCCGTGTCCAGACTGGGATACCCGGTCATCATGATGATCAGTGGTTGGTTCGGCAGGGGTTGGATCTGAGAAAGGAGTTCAAGACCACATTCATTGCGTAATCGCACGTCGCAATAGACCAAGTTAAAAACGGAAGTCTCAACAAGGGTTTTGGCTGTTTGCAAATCCGCAGCCGTGGCAGTTTCATGTCCGGCCTCTGTCAATAGTCGGGCTATGACGGTGCGAAGGCCAGGGTCGTCGTCAACAATAAGAATTTTACCCATTGTGTGCCTGCATAACAGAAAAAAAATATTAAAAAAAAGAGGGGGTCTGGGGGATTCATCCCCCAGGGTTTTGACTTTGACTTTTAGCACAATCAAAACCTTGG
>JAMOBH010000283.1:0-7489 GCA_039908085.1 Magnetococcus sp. YQC-5 | reverse complement strand
AAAAGAAACTTCAATCGATTTTGAGTCTGCGACATGGCTTATGATCCTTGCAGGATACAAACTTCGATCACAAAAATCAAGCATAAATAATTGTTCTGCAAGATATTTTTCTGTTTTCTACCAGGCACTATGTACAGAAAAAAGCTTGCTTTACCTGTGCGGTTCGTTGATCATGCTCGAACGTTAAAGAATTCATATTGAATTGTTCCCTGGCATCCAGATGGAATATGAGTGTCATGCCAACCGATGTTAATCAGGATAACAACCTGAAAATAATAAAAAAAGCAATTAAAATAAAATAATTAAAGATTAAAGCTCAATGCTACCGCTTCAGTTCAAACGGCTTCGCCTATTGAACTGCTTGGAGCATTGACCAACCGGGAGATAGTGATGCATCCATGACCCCACTTCAGATCACGATGAGTCGCTATGGCACAGGAGCATCCGCATTGATCAGCGCATTACGCAGTTCGACCCGCAATATCGATCATGCCCAGATTTTTTCCTACTGCTATAAGCAAAGCTCATTCACCCCCGGTTATGCCTTCATGACCATCATGGCTTTGAATCTGGCCACGTTGGGTCTGCTGCTCAACTCTCCATCGGTCATTATTGGAGCCATGCTGATCTCCCCGCTCATGGGGCCGATCATGGCTGTCGGCTTCGCCTTTCCCAGTCTTGATTTCGCGCTCTTGTCCAAAGGGGGGGTGACGCTGTTGGCCGGGGTACTGATCGCCATTGCCACCGCCACTCTGCTGGTATATATCTCCCCAATCAACGATCTCACATCCGAACTTCTCGCCAGAACCCGTCCGAATCTGTTCGACCTGCTGGTCGCCCTGTTTTCTGGACTCGTGGGCGGATATGCCATCGTACGCAACAATTCTACCGCCATAGTCGGTGTGGCCATTGCCACAGCACTCATGCCCCCTCTGGCAACAGTAGGTTTCGGTATCGCCACCCAGCAGATCTGGGTGGCGCGCGGGGCTGCCATGCTTTTCATCACCAATATCACAGCCATTGCCGTAGGGGTTGCAATCATTGCCATCTGGTATGGTTTCGGACAGATCGTTTCCAAAAAAATCCTGTTTTGGCAAAGCGTGATCACCATCCTTGTCGGAATGGCCCTGTTGATTCCCCTGCTGAAGTCTTTGGCTACCATTGCCACAGAGATGGGAGTGAACCAGACTGTCCGCAAGGTACTGCGTGCCCAGGTGGAAAACAATCTCTCCAACCTGCTGGGCGAATATCGCGTCAATTTGCTTGCCGATGGTTCAGTGCAGGTCGTGGGGATTGCCTATGTGGAAAAAATCGGGATCGGGTTGGAAAAAATGATGACCCAGGATCTGGAGGTCTCTCTTGGACGCAAAGTAAGCGTCATGATGAAACAGATTCCCGTTCTCGATATGGAAACCTTGAAGGAAAAAACAGAACCTCCACCCGGTGTGACGCTCCCATCGTCCGTGGCCAATCCGATCAACCCCATACCCACTCCACCCCCAACTCTGACACCCAAGCCAATCGAACCACAGGCCGCTCTCAATGTCGAAAATGGGACAACAGCCATGATGACTCCTGCTCTTCAGGCCGATCCATCTCCCTGATCTGGCCAGATGCAAGCAGGCTCACTGCTCATTTCCAGGCCGCAGCTGTTGTTTGGTCGTCTGCGGTCGTTCAAATCCACCAGAATATACTGACATATCTTTTGTACATGACGATGCTGCGATGAATCCTGAATATATCATGGCTGGCGACAATCAAAAAACTTATAACCAAAAATCATAAATTTTTTGCATCACCACCAAGGACCAAGGAGAGCTGATGACAGCTCTTCAATGTGTTTGTTTTCGGTGCATCACATGAATTGAACAAAATAACGGCATCCAACGGAACGATTGTTGCATATTCATTATATATCTGAACTGGAATGTCAACGATTGCAACGAAGGAGACGATCATGAACACAAAACACGATTTGCTTGATCTTGATCATTATGGCCTGTGTGATGGCGTGCAAAAGAGAGTTCACATTGAAATCAGTACGAATGGTTACAGCATCTGTCGCAGTGACTATCTCATGGTGGAAGAGTATCTTTTCGAGGGGATTCAAGACCTTGATGTCGCCCATGAACTGACAGAAATGTTGACGGGTGAATTGGAACACCAAGCTATCGAAGCGCAGCAAAACCCTTGCCTGGTATTCGGATAAGGCACCTTGCAGCCATGAACAAAACCCCGTTTCATCTGAACCTTGTGCGCGAGTGTGCCATTTTATTGTCACGACCCGCTTCAAGGGGATGGATTCCCCAGGAATGGCCGAAAATGGCGCGCCGTGTGAAACACGCTGGCGGAAAATCCACCACCCGCTTTGCTCAGTAGTCTTTTCAGTAAAAAATCAAACAATAACGGATTATAACAGCGGATGGCGTCCAGCTGTTTCCCCTGTGCGGCGTCAAGCAGCCCACGCTTGACAAATCGGCTGGTCCAGATGATCGGTCGGATGCCAGGCAGGGGATAATCGGATCCGTTGAGCAGACGGTCATGCCATTCTCGTTTTGTCAGCAATAGATCCATAACCTGCGGGTCACGATTGAGCAGTACTGTGGCGGAAATATCCCCCAGCAGGAGTTCCTGCCATGCCGACTCCCCCATCAGTCGGGCGAATAAATGAAAAGCGGGCATTTTGGGACGGTTTTTTTCCTGCCTGTCCAGATCGTCTTCCATGCCGAGAGAGGCCCCATGCGCTATGATCACCTTGACACCATGCGCAAGGGGACGGCGCAAACGCAATGGATTGCCCAGGGATTGATCGCCACCACTGGGAGTGGCCTTTTCTTCTCCGGCATGGCACAGCAAGGGGAGTTGATAGTGTTTCATCTCCGCATAAAAAGGATCGCATCGGGGGGATGCCGGATCAATACCCATGGCTTGGGGCAGCCATTTCACGGCACAGGCCCCGGCCTGGACCGCTTGACGCAGGGATTCCACAGCGTCAGATCTCAAGGGATGGATCGAGGCAGCCCAGGCAAAACGGTCAGGATGGGCCTGGGCAATGGAGGCCGCATACGTGTTGGGGACATGAAATCCACTCAGCTCTGGACGGGCCGTTCCGGTTGCGTCATGAAACCAATCAAACGCCAACAGCAACACTTTGCAGCCGACAGGAAATGCCTCCAGTTGAGCCAGCAGATAGTGCACATATTGATCGTCGGCACGGTCTCCTTTTCGGATGCAGGAGGCTTGCATATAAGCCCGCATGGCCAAATAACGCAAAGGATGCAAGGGCGAACGCATGTGAGGATGAATCCAAATCCCACTGTTGGTGTCGCCCGTGCCAATCAGATGAACATGACAATCCCACACCTCTTGGGGAACCAATCCCTGCCAAGCCTCTTCAAATGCGGGATGATGCAACAATTCCACGGGTGCACGTCTCGGATTGCATGGGTGTGAAAACCAACATAATGATCCCTGCGCCTCCTCAGTGGATCCAAAATACTTTGCAAACCGTTTCAACACCGCTTATCTCCCGATAAAAATCGCGTCTTTGTGCCATCAAGTCTGTTGCATCTGATATTTCCTGGTATATTGGACAGATGCGAGCGTGTCAATGGCACGCAACAAACCCATCCATGCTTTCAGATGTATCATCCAACAAGGAACAAGAACCATGGCTCAAGGAACATTTCATCTTTTGGGATCACGCAGACTGTTGCCCCTTTTTGTGACCCAGTTTCTCGGTGCCCTCAACGACAATATTTTTAAAAATGCCCTGGTCATGTTGATTGCTTATCGTCTTGCCGATGCCAGGGATATCGATGCAGGATTCATGGTCACCCTGGCAGGAGGATTGTTTATACTGCCTTATTTTCTGTTTTCCGCAACCGCCGGACAACTGGCGGATCGTATGGAAAAATCCATGCTGATCAGGCGCATCAAAATGGCGGAAATTGCCATCATGCTATTGGCTGGTCTGGGATTGGTTTTAGGCAGCCCCTGGTTTTTGCAGACCGTATTGTTTTTGTTGGGAACCCAGGCAGCCTTTTTCGGTCCGGTCAAGTACGCCATTCTGCCAGATCACCTGGATTCGGATGAATTGATCGCAGGTAATGGATTGATTGAAGCAGGAACCTTCGTGGCGATTCTATTGGGTTCCATTTTTGGCGGGTTGTTCGTCCTGACCGAATCAGGCCCCTGGATCATTGCGCTGGCGGTTCTCGCCGTTGCCATTCTGGGGTGGCTGGCAAGCCTGTGGATTCCTCAAACCAAGGTGTTGACTCCAAACCTGATCATTTCCAAAAATTTCCTCGCCGCCACCTGGGAGGTGGTTGTGCGTACAGCCCAACAGAGGGATGTCTTTCTGGCCATCCTTGGCATCTCCTGGTTCTGGCTGGTCGGCTCGATTTATCTTTCCCAGTTTCCCACGTTGGCCAAAGAAATCCTCCATGGCAATGAGCAAGTGGTGACCTTGTTTTTGACCGTTTTTTCCATGGGGATTGGTTTGGGTTCGTTGCTTTGCAGTCGGTTGTTGCAAGGAGAGGTCAGTGCCCGTTATGTCCCTCTGGGAGCTTTGGGCATGACCCTTTTCTCCATGGATCTGGTGACGGCTACCCAGCACGCTGTCCAGACCACAGAGCAACTGGCCGGGGTGGCTGCCTTTTTAAGCGTGGCTGCCAACTGGCGCATTCTGCTCGACATGATGCTGATCGCTGTATCTGGTGGTATTTATATTGTTCCGCTTTACGCCATCATGCAGGAACGTTCTCCTGCTGCCAGCCGTTCCCGCATCATTGCTGGCAACAATATCTTGAATGCCCTGTTCATGGTGGCGTCCGCTCTGGCGGCACTGTTTCTTTTGTCCAGTGGTTTTTCGGTCACGGATCTTTTTCTGGTGATGGCCATTGCCAATGCCATGGTGGCATTATACATCTGCAAATTGCTGCCAGACGTGGTTCTGAAAGCACTTTTTTCACGTCTTTTCAAACTATTGTATCGAATTGAGCTGCGGGGTTGGGAACACTTCGAGCAGGCCGGAAAACGGGTCGTGATTGTTGTCAATCATGTCTCTTTTCTGGATGCGGCTCTGTTGGCCGCTTTTCTCCCAGAGCGTCCGATTTTTGCCATCAACACGTTCATTGCCAAGCAGTGGTGGATTCAACCTTTTTTGCATGTGATTGATGCCTTTCCGTTGGATCCAGGGAATCCCTTTGCCATCAAATCATTGACCAAAAGGGTGCGGGACGGCGGATGTTGCGTCATTTTCCCAGAGGGTCGCATCACTGTAACCGGGGCGTTGATGAAGGTCTATGATGGACCAGGGCTGATTGCCGATCACGCCAAAGCCACGATTCTACCCATTCGCATCGATGGTGCCGAATTCACCCCTTTTTCCCGTCTCAAAGGCAAGGTCAGACAACGTTGGTTTCCGACCATTACCTTGACCATGCTGCCACCCCGGATCCTGCAACCCCCTGAGGCCTTGTTTGGACGGGCCAGGCGTCGCTGGATCGGTCAGGCGTTGCACGATCTGTTGACCGAAATGATTTTTGCCACCTCACCCACGCAAAAAACTTTGTTTCGCGCCTTGCTGGATGCCAGGCATATTCATGGCGGTTCCCATGAAATTTTAGAAGATGTCACACGTAAACCTATCAGCTATAATCGTTTGATCACTATGATCGTGCTGCTGCAAAAACGTTTTGCCACAGTGGTGACCCCTGGACTCCCGGTTGGATTGCTTATGCCCAATGTTTCGGGTACTGTGGCGACCTTTTTTGGCTTGCAAGCCCTTGGTGTCACTCCGGCCATGCTCAATTTTTCTGCCGGTGCGAAAAATATTGCTGATAGTTGTTTGGCTGCAAAAATCAACATGATCATAACGTCCAGAAACTTTGTCCGTCTGGCCAAGCTTGAACAGGTGGTGGAAAAACTTCAAGAAAATTCCAAAATCGTGTTTCTGGAGGATCTCTCCGCCAACATCGGTTGGGGAGAAAAACTGTCCGCGCTGGTGCTGGGTCGTGTGGTCGGGATCTTCAACCGGCAGGACCACACCAATCCGCATGATGCAGCGGTGATACTGTTCACCTCTGGTTCAGAAGGAAGTCCCAAGGGAGTGGTATTGAGTCATCACAATCTCCTGTCCAATTGTCGTCAGTTGAGTTCCAGAATTGACTACAATCCAACCGATATTGTGTTCAACGCCCTGCCGATCTTTCATTCGTTTGGTCTGACTGGAGGTTTGTTATTGCCGTTGCTGTCGGGCTTGAGAACTTTTTTGTATCCTTCGCCGTTGCATTACCGCATCATTCCAGAAATGGTCTATGATATCAATGCCACCATTCTTTTTGGAACAGATACGTTTCTCAAAGGATATGCACGGGTCTCCAATCCTTATGATTATTATTCAGTGCGCTATGTCTTTGCCGGTGCGGAAAAAGTGAGTGATGTTACGCGCAAAGTATGGATGGACTCTTTTGGGTTGCGTATTTTTGAGGGTTATGGAGCCACGGAAACGTCACCAGCCTTGTCAGCCAACACGGCCATGCATTACAAGCCTGGTTCGGTGGGTCGGATGCTGCCTGGCATTCAATACCGCTTGGAGCCGGTGCAAGGTATTGACGAAGGGGGACGGTTGGTGGTGCGCGGTCCCAATGTGATGAAGGGATATCTCAGAGTGGACAATCCAGGTGTCCTGGAACCGCCGGATAAGGGTTGGTATGATACAGGTGATATGGTGCGGATTGATGATGAGGGGTATATTCACATTCTGGGCCGAGTCAAGCGTTTTGCCAAGATTGGAGGTGAAATGGTCTCGTTGACAGCGGTGGAAAATTTGGCCGCCACGGTTTGGCCGGGTTTTGCGCATGCCGTGGTCACACTCAACGATCCTCGACGTGGGGAACAGCTCGTTTTGGTCACCAACTGTCCTGATGCTCAACGCAACGCTTTGTTGGACCAGGCACGGCATCAAGGTGTGACAGAACTGATGATTCCTAAAAAGATTCAGGTGGTGGATAAAATTCCTTTGCTTGGAACAGGGAAGACAGACTATGTGGCAGTCAAGGCGTTGGTCGTGTCGGAAGGATGAATAAATCCGTGAATAAATCCGTAAATCCGGGGACACCACACCAAATCCTGGGACACCATACCCATTTCCCTATGGCTATAAATTTAATCGGTATGGTGTCCCCCGATTTCCGCTATGGCTATAAATTTAATCGGTATGGTGTCCCCCGATTTCCGGTATGGTGTCCCCCGATTTCCGATGGCTATAAATTTAATCGGTATGGTGTCCCCCGATTTCCGGATCCTCATAGTGGAGATCGCTAAAAAACTTCGTATTTGACAAGGGAAGGTTAAACTCATTAATCACGGCTCGCCTAAATAGTGCTTGGCAGAAAATAGCAAAATATCTTGCAGAACAATTATTTATGCTTGATTTTTGTGATGGAAGTTTGTATCCTGCAAGGATCATAAGCCATGTCGGTGA
>JAMOBH010000282.1:0-7496 GCA_039908085.1 Magnetococcus sp. YQC-5 | reverse complement strand
TGTAACAGTATAACAGTCCAAACCGTTCATATTTTTAGTTGTTTTAATGCCTTTGCAAAAAGGCAGATAGGTATCTTTTTGCCGATCATCAGATCTCTTTCACGGTAAATTTTAGGAATGTCATCCCTTGATTTTAAGTCTATCATGTATGATCTAGTTTTTATAGGGTGATTTAATGATTTGCATTACATTGAATACCTATATTTTTATGATTTGGATTGAATGACGGGCCATAGATTTGAAAACGCTCATTGAAATGGATGGGAGCCATGCCCAATTGTTCTGCCAAGGTGGGGTTGTCCCACAGTTGTTGTGCGAGGGCTGGTTTTTCCAGCATGTAGAATTTATCGATAATGAAATAATCGAATTGTCCGGTATTGAGGGCGTTACCGACTTGCTGGAGGTCGTACTCTTCGTTATCCATTTTGGAAAATTGTGTGAACTGGTTATGGTTGAGATTTTTTCCTGTGAAATAGAAAGAGATGTATTGCGCACTGGCCAGGGCGATGAAGCGTAATTTTTGTCCTGCATGGAGTGGCTGGCAATGATCCTTCAACCACTCTCCGGCCAATCTGGCTCCCCAGTGTTTGTTCATGGCGCGACCGTTTAGATAGTAGACCAAATCAGGTTGGTAGGGAATGCCTGGCAAGGGGATGGTCAAATGAATGACAAAGATGGCAACCGTCAGGCTGATCAAGAATAATTGACGAATTGGTATGATCGTCCAGAGACGCACAATCAAAAAGGCGATCGGGAGATGCAGGATGGGAAGATACGGCATATAGTATCTTGATACAAAATAATAACTTAATATGATCGGCATAGGGCTGATAAAAATCAAAAACGAAATTAAAGTGTTGGTTTTTTCGATCGACCAATGAATTGGTTTGAATGTGGTATTTGTTTTAAAAAAGAAGAAGAGAATGAGTAAAGCGATTAATGGTGTCAATGCGTTGCGCAATGCATTTATCATGAGGTCGATTAATTTTGGGGTTTGCAGCTTGATGCGTGCGATGATATCATTCAAATTAATAAAAAAGCTTTTAAATGATTGGTCTGAATATGTTGATATATTATTGTATTTGTTGGAAAGATAATCATTTGATTTCATTGTGACTTGTCCGTTTTCAATCGTCATGACATTGAAATTGATACTGCCCCCGTCACCAAAAAAGCGCCATTCACCTGTCATTTGTCTGACCAAGCCTGTCCATGGCAAGATTGTGAAGAAATAAAACAATAAAATGGTTGCGATCATGAGTGGTTGGGTGTGTACATGGGCCTTTCCCCATGTTTTTTTCTTCCATAAATGCAGCAGCAACAGAAAAGTCAGGTAAGCCATGGACAACAGAGCTGGCACTACCCCTTCGGATCGGCATAACCATGCGCACCCACAGAAGATGCCATGCCGGATGCACAGACTCCAGGTTGGTCCATCCCGGCTGATCATGGCATGGGTGGTAAAGCCCAGGGTCAAAAACAGGGAAAAAACAATCTCGGTGATGGAGAGGTGGGCATGCCAGATGAAGATGGGGCAGAATGCAACCAGGATCATGGCAACGAGACCGATTTGCGGATTCCTGAAAATGGATGTGCCCGCATGGTAAACGGTCGGAATCAGTAAAAGATAGGAAATGATTGAAACAAGCATGGCGCAATATTCGATATCGTCAATGATCAACGATGCAAAATATACCAATACAGCATGGCCGGGTTGGTTCAGAAGCCAGGTTTTATTAGGATGCTCAATTCCAGAAAAAAGATTAAAAATGGGTGGGAGACGACGGAATTGATCCTCCATGAAATTTGGGCTGTTCATGGCGAGATGGATGATGATGGCACATGAAAGCATCAACGTAACAGCCATTAAAACTATAATAATTTTTTTATGATTACTGCTTTTTATTTTGTGTTCGTCTTGATTGATGGACAGCATTAAAATTCACCTTTCGACGTAAAATTTACTAACCATTAACTTCCACATAAAATTATAAATCATTAGTACAGGGTAAAAAACAATTCTTTCCATTATTGGTGACATTCTGAATAAAAACAAAGATATTCTTGCAAGCCCTTTGACGAACATAAAAAGAAAAGAAACAAGACGACTGTTGATACGTTCAATGCGTAAAGTATGCATTTTTTCTCGCATGGCGAGGATGGCGCGCATGGTTTTCTGATCCAGATCGAAATAATTGGCTTGCCAAGCATTTCCGTTAAAGTTGAATGCATAATGGTAAAATGGTGGTTTCCATCGAATATATTCTGGTTTTAAATACCATTTCTGGTGGCGGGTTTGTTGGTAGATTTGTGTGCCCGGCAAGGGAACGACAACCGAACATGAGATGGAATCAACATGATTTAATAATTGTGTAAAGTGTTTTTCTTCCTCCTGAATTGTTTGTTCCGTGTCGAACGGAAAGCCGAGCAAGACGTTGGCTGCAAGTCGGATACCAACTGCACTTATGTTGCGAACACATGCATGAATGATTTCCGGTTTGAGTTTTTTATTGATTTTGCGCAAGGAGTCTTCTGTCAAACGTTCAATACCCAGTGCCATGTCCACGCAGCCGGCGCGGCGCAATGCGGTTGCCAGTGCTTCGTCGATGATTGCGAATGCATTGGTTTCGCAATAAAATTTGATCTTGTCATGCAATTCAGATGTTATGATCAATTCGCAGAATTCAAGCGTTTTTTTTCGGTTGAGTGTAAAATTGGTATCCAAAAAAATAAAATATTTATGATTATACATCTTGTGCAAATGTTTTATATAATTTAATTGGTATTGGGGAGAATTGGCTCGTGACATACGGAATGCACCTTGCTGTTCATCCCCTTGACAAAATGTGCATGAAAAGGGACAGCCACGTTGTGTCAGCAGGGTATTGGTTACATAATGACCGTCTTCGGATTTATGGATGTAATCTTCCAAATTAAACAAGGTATGATCAATAAAGGGGAGTTGATCCAGATCGGTAATGAAATTCGGTCGCCCGGTACTGATTCGATTTTTATTTTCATCATCAAACAAAAGCCCAGGTACTTGCGAGAGTACGGATATGACAGGCGCATGGATCCGAAAGGGATGGTTGGATCCGACAAAATCCCGCAGGGCATTCAACAAGGGATTGATGGTCAAATCGGCTTCTTCCACGGCGACAATGTGAATCCCCAAATCCAGGATCTCTCCAGGTTCGTAAAAGGCATGAATACCGCCGCCAATCAAACAGATATGCGGCATTTTTTGTTTGATCATGCCAACCAGGAATCCGGTTCGGTAAATATTGTGTGTATTGATGTGGAAGCCAATGATATCTGGAGAAAACGCGACGATTTTTTCCATCAATTTCCTGGGAGAGTGGGTGACGTACAATGAATCATTGTCGATGATGCGGACTGTGGCTAACTCCTTTGCAATCGTGCCGATCAACCCTATGCCATGGGATATCTCGCCCCGGATTTCTGATGTCTCTTTTATTAGTAATAAGCGCATTTTTTACCCTATTAATTGTTCAAGTTGTGATTGTCAATTGCTGGACTTTTAAACTGGCTAGAAAAAGAAGCAAGCGAAACTCCCGTGGCCAGAAGATATAAATAACCTAGAGCAACCATCAATATCAGAGTGGATTTCTCGACGATGCGAAAGGTCAGCGCAAATGCCATGGCCAGATTGTGATCGATTCCATGATACATCATGACTGCCACCCATCCCATCTCTTGAAAACCCAATCCAGACGGCGTTGGTGAGAAGGAAATAATAAAATAGATGATTGGAAAGGATATTATAAAAACCATGAATGGCAAATGAATATCCATGGCGACTGCAATATAATAATATCTAATAATGGGAAAAAAATAAGACAGAATGGAATAGATGACAATCCGGTTGATCTCTCTGTTTTCTATAAAGGATCGAATAAAATCCCATGCAGCTTTTTTTTCCAACATCTTCGCCATCCTTGAAGATAGTCTGGAAAGAGCTGTGCTGATTTTTATTATAAATTTGTCTAAATATTCCATAATAACATATTTATAGTATAACAGTATCACCAGGAAGCCTGTAATCAAAATATAACTAAGTATTAGCAAAATGTTTTGTGGTTGCAATTTCAAGAACAGGATCAGGCATGGCAAAATCATGAGTCCGGCCATGGCAAAATTAATTCCTTGATCCATAATGCAGATGAGTAGTGCCGTCTCCCATGTGGTTTTCCCTGTTGTTTTGACTGTCAGGGTTTTGATGCCCATACTTCCGGTAATATTGGGCATTAACAGACTGGAAAAGGAAGCAACCAAATAGGTCAACAGAAAAAAACCCTTTGGGAAAAAGGCTTCTGGAAGCGATGCGCGTACCACGATGGCCCATCGATAGGCATTGAAATACATCGTGGCAAAGGCCATGACCGTGACCAGCAGGATATAGTCCATCCTGATTTGTTTAAAGTGGTTCAAAAATTCATCAAAGGAGACACCCAGGGCGTATGATCCCAGGATGATGAGGAGGATGCCTAAGCCTGCCAATAACGTTTTGCGCATGGTTTCGTCCAATCCAAAGTTTAGATGTAGCCACGCATCTTGAAATAAATCAGTGCCAGAAACTCACGCACGATTTCTTTCAGAAGCAAGGGTCGTTCCGCTGCGGTATAGGCATGATACTGGTATGGATCCGCCGCGATCACATGCCCCTTGATGTTCATTTTATCCAGAATTTTGCGCACCCTGTAAGTATGGTAGGCCGATGTGACATACAATACTTGGTTGAAATCAAAGCGGGAATGAAGGTTTTTGACCAATTGGTTCAAATCGTTGTAGGTGTTTTGACTCTGATCCACCACCAACACGGCCTGTTCTGGGATGCCATGTGAGAGCAGTTCCTCCCGCATGGCTTGACAGAGGGACATCGGATAGCCTGTCATGTGGCGTCCCCCGGCACAGATGATGGTATCCGCATATCCCGCACGAAAGAGTTGCACGCTTTTTTTGATGCGCATCAAGGAATTCATGCCCGGCTGGCCATTGAGATATTGTTCGGCTGGCAATACCACAATGGCTTGGCTCTTGATCGGGGTTTCCGTAAAATAGAGAACAGGATACAGAGACTCAGCCATGGGGGTTGTCAGCAGCAGGATCACAAAAAAATGGAGTGCCAGACTGCCCATCAACACTCGGTGCGACCACCTGCCATCTTTGTGCATCCATGAGGCCATTTTAAATACGTCCCAGCATGTAAAACAACCCTATGGCGTAATATTCATTGCCTATTTCACGAAAAAATTCAAATCGGTTGTGCCAGTTGTATGGTTTGAGCGGGTAATTTCCAGAAGAAATCATGATTGGATTATAACCCTTTTTCAGCAGGGCCTTTTTGATTCTGAAGGTGTTCCCTGAATACGTCACAAATAGAGAATTGTTGAAATTGAATTCTTTTTTGTAATGCTCGATCATGGCGAGCAGGTTATCATAATAGTACCAGTTGCCGGGAATTTTGTCGAAAATCTGAATATCGGTAGCAGGAATTCCGTAGAGAATCAGCGTCTCTTTCATCAGAGCAGCGACGGATTTACCCGATGAGGACAAACGGTTGCCTCCCACGCAGATGATTTTGTCGGCATAACCTTGTCGATAGAGTTGTAACCCTTTCCTGAGTCTGGTCAGGGTGTTGAAATCCGGCATGCCACCGTCATCGGTATCATAAGCACCCCAGGCGAGGATGACAATCACCTCGGATTTTTGCGGTTTTTCGTCTATCAGAACCAGTTGATGCATCCATTCGGTCACTGGGGTGAACAGAATCGTCAGGATCAACGCATTGAACAGCAGGCTCAACGCCATCAGAAATCGTACGGTTTTGTGGTGCCTCACACTTGACAAGATTGCAGTTGTTGTTGTGGGCATTGATTAATTTCCTTTGGTCGCAGGCTTGACAATGGACATATTGATAAATTCAAAGAGTCTTTTGACCCAGGAGAAACGTAATCCATACCTCCGCATGAAGGAGAGATAAACCAATCCGCCAAACCGCAAAATGAAAGCAAACCGCGCGACGCGTTTATCCATGAGATGGATCACAGAGTCCACAATGATTCCATCCCGCAGCCGGTACAGCCGGGCAAGGGGGATGTCTGTCATGTTGACCAGATAATCCTTGGTCAGATCCACTGAAAAAAGTTTTTGCAGGTAGGCCTCTTCATCCCCGATGCGATCCCGGATCATCTCATACAACAAGGTCCTGGGAAAGGCATTGGCGAAAAACGCAGAATAAAGGATGCCATTGCGCAGAACAAAGTCCCTGGTTTCCGCAATGGTTTGTTCGGTTTCACCCAGATAGCCGAAAATGAAACCATAATTGACAACGATGCGACTCTTTTTCAGGGCTATGATATTGGTCTGGAACTTCTCCAGGTTCAAACGCTTGTCAATCACCTTGGCCACCGTTGGCGATGGGGATTCGATGCCGATGCACAGATATTTGCATCCCGATTCATCCAACAGGGCAATAGACTCCTCGTTGAGAAAATCCAGGCGCGTGGAGATGGAAAAAGAAAGTTTTCTCTCCCGGATAATTGCGCATACCCGGCGCATGTGTTTCCGATTGACGGTAAACATGTCATCGTTGAAAGTCACATGTTGCAAGCCGAAATTCTGCATAAGATAGTCCAAGGAGTCGGCCAGATTGTTGTAAAAACGCACCGGTGCCCGTTCTCCCAGAGAGAAATTGCAGAATGTGCAAGAAAATGGGCAACCCCTGGAGGAAATCATGTTGATGGAAGGGATGTTGGGCGATTGAATGTTGCAGCTGGCGACATATTTCCCCATATCGAAGCGATGATAGGGAATGATATAGCGGTCCAGATCCTGTACGGGGTCTGTTTCGCCATGATCGTGAATGGTCCCATCCGGGGTGCGAAACGTCAAACCCTTGATCGATTCCAGATCTCCTTCGCCATGCATCGCTTTCCACAGAGCGAGAATCGCCTCCTCACCTTCGCCTCGGATGATATAATCCACCGGCATGTTGCGAAACAAAATATCCGGTCTGACCACCACGATTTTTCCGCCCAGTACGAGCTTCGATTCCGGAAAAGCCACTTTCAAGGCGGTGGAGAGATTTTTGACACTCTGAAAGGAGGTCAACAGCCCAGTCAAGCCAAACAGACGTGGGGCACCCCTGCGTTTGATCTTTTCAATCAGATCCTCGTCCGATTGCCAGTCCATATGCTGATCGTAGAATTCATGGTCAATACCATGCTTGAACAGGGATGCCGCAATGGACCCGATACCAATCGGAAAAAAACGATAGGCACCATGGAACATTTTCGGGTTGATCAGAATGATTTTCTCTTCCATGGTTGGGTAGATCTTTGGCGTCCTTCGGGCAAAAAGTCAAAGGCAAAACCTTGGGGGATGAATCCCCCAAACCCCCTCTTTTTTTTTAATAATTTTTTAAAAAAATAAAAAAATAAAAAAAATAAAAAAAAAGGGTGGGGGGTTTGGGG
>JAMOBH010000015.1:0-32382 GCA_039908085.1 Magnetococcus sp. YQC-5 | reverse complement strand
CGAAGTCCCTGGTGGGGTCCAGGGGCGAAGCCCTTGGTGGGGTCCAGGGGCGAAGCCCCTGGTGGGGTCCAGGGGCGAAGCCCCTGGTGGGGTCCAGGGGCGAAGCCCCACCAAACCAACCATCCCAAGAGGGTCAGGGGTTAGCCAAAAATCTCTTTGCAGGCCGAATTTTTTGCAGAAAAACAGGGGAAAATGTTTCCGAGTGCCTGATTGTCTGATAAAATAATCACTACCACATGAAAAAAATGGCGATGATGGGCTGCACAATCACCACGCCAGATATCCGAGACGAAACGGACCGTAATCAAGCACACAGGAGGCTGGGATGGGCGTTATGCCAGAAAAAATTATCGTTCACATTGATCAAGATCTTGCGGATATTACTCCGGGATATCTGGAAAACAGAAAAAAGGATGTGGAGTTTTTGCCTCAGGCTTTGGCCAATGGGGATTTTCAAACTTTGCGGGTGCTTGGGCATCGGATGAAAGGTTCTGGTGCGGGTTATGGATTTGATGGTGTCTCTGAAATCGGTCGAGCCATCGAAGAAGCAGCCAAACACGAAAATCGAGAAGGTATTGAGCAGGGAATCGCGGATCTGGCCTCTTATCTGGATCGGTTGGAAGTGATCTATGAGTAGCTTGCAACCGCTGGCTATGGCTTATCAAACTAAGGAGGGTCGAAGGCATGGCGACATCTGATCATGTCCTGGTGGTGGATGATGACCCCGATATTCGCACTTTGGTGGGTAGATTGCTGGAGAAAAATGGATTTCGTGTCACCAAAGTCCCGGACGGCAAAGGGTTGCGTACTGTTCTTGACAAGACGCAGCCGGATTTGATCATTTTGGATTTGATGCTCCCTGACGAAGATGGCTTGGTTCTGTGCCGAAATTTGCGCTCGCGTTCCAACATCCCGGTGGTGATTCTGAGTGCCAGAGGGGAGGACATGGATCGTATCATTGGGTTGGAAATGGGAGCGGATGATTATTTGGGCAAGCCCTTTCATCCACGGGAACTGTTGGCCCGTGTCAAAAGCGTCTTGCGGCGCGCCCGATCTCTGCCCGGTGACACTCAGGAGATGGACGCCAATGCGACTTACCGTTTTGCGGGTTGGGTGTTGGATGTCCCGACCAGACAGTTATACTCACCGAAATCCAAAAAGATTTTTTTGAGTGGTGGGGAGTTTGCCTTGTTGCGGGTCTTTTTGAATCATCCCAATCGTGTGTTGAGCCGGGATCAATTGTTGGATTTTTCTCATGGACGGGAAATTGAACCCTTTGATCGCACCATTGACATGCAAGTCAGTCGGTTGCGGCGTCGTTTGGGAGATGACCCCAAAAAACCCGCCCTGATCAAAACCGTGCGCAGTTCGGGTTATGTCCTGGCAGTACGTGTGGAACGGGGAGGTGAAACGTATGGCGCAGATGATCCAGGTCTTGGTGATTGATGATGACCGGTTGATTCGGGTATTGCTGCGTAGCATCCTGGAAAATCTTGGTCTGCAAGTTCTGGACGCCTCTGGAGGACGCCTGGGTTTGCGTCTGTTGCGCGCCGCCCCTTGTGATTTGGTGATTACTGATCTTTTGATGCCGGATGTGGATGGCGTGGCTGTCATTCGGGAAGTGCGCAAGGAGTTCCCAGAGACCAAAATCATCGCCTTGTCTGGAGGAGGCATGACCATGACAGCAGAGACAGCCCTGGATGTGGCGCAACGTAGCGGTGCCCTGCGCAGATTGATCAAACCAGTGTTTCGTCATCAATTGTTGGCAACCATTCAAGAGTTGTTTCCTGATTGGCAGCCTCAGGATAAAGAGTGGAACCTGGTTGTAGATCCTGATGGGCATTCTTTATAAGCCGGAACAATTTGAAAAGGTGCTTGGCTCCGACTGTTCTGAGTTCTTTTGACTGATGCTGGCAAAGGCTTTAAACTTAGGTGTCTACTTTGCTGAAGTGAAATTAATTAACTGTTTAAAAATTATGCAAATTTCCTGTATTGGGAAAATGCAGAATTTTCGTTCAATATTAATTCGTTGCCTCAGTTTTGCCAAATTTTTACTTCAGCGAAGTGGATGCTTGGGTTCATTCCCATTCAACCTTTCCCTCCAGTGGTCGAATCAGGCGACATATCCGTCCTCTTCTCAGCCGAAGAGTGGAACGAGGATCGCAAGGCTCTGGATCAACTCAGCCGTGATGGCAATTGGCCCGAAGCCCTCAAAATCCTCAAACGCCTCTTAACCAAACACAAAAATACCGAAATCTACAAAGCCCTGGCCCAGCGCATCTGGGTGGGTTTGAAAACACAAACATCGGCCATTCTCACTTTCATCTGCTCAACACACTTTGTCCCAGATACGAAATCGCCCCGGCCATCTGTGCCCTTGCCCATCTGATCGCCAAACATCGCACCCCACAGCATGAAGACCGCGATTTGGCTATCGGTCAATCTCAGCAAATGTTCTCTATCGTATGCGAGTCTTTGAACATCGTTGGCGATGAGGCCTTCAAAATTTGGGCCACTTCCAACCGCATGGATCAACCCGATTATTACAACAGCTTGATGGAATAAAATGAATTTGATGAGTTAAAATAAGTAAAAAGGTATTTGCTTAAATATCTCGACAGTGAAGAGCAATTCCTGTACTTTTTTTTATGATGTTCTCATTTTTTTCTTGCAAAACGAATATGAAGCAATCAAACTTATCCGAATCTCAAGATTTGTACCAATCCATATCTCGATCAAGGCATTAATATAATGGAAAAGTTTGTCATATGCCATGCAATTCATCCTATGGTTGGCGCAGCCCCTGAAACAAAGAATACTTAATAATCATTTACATAACATGATTGACAAAAAATTTTGCAATCTTTTTATGCAATTGTCGTCATTATAGCGCATGGATTTCAAACCTGTGATTATATATTGAGAGCAGCAGAATGGCTTATTCATCCATGCATGGTAGTGGCAAACCCGGCGAACGGAAGCGCGTTGCGCCACGTCTTGACATCGAAAAGCGTCTGGTTACTGGAGTGGTCAGCTCGGTAGACTTGGCTGGTCTCATCCACCTCCACCTACCCCAGAGCTTTCCGTATGCCCAAAACGCAAGAGTGCGCATGGATAAACTACCAAAAGGAAAGGTGATTCATGATTTCCATGAGGGAGATTTTTTACGGTTATTCATGATCAGACCTCATGCTGACAACCCTGTATTATGGCATGCCGATGCCAGATGGCCAGATGACATCAACAATCCCTGGCTCACACAATGGCCGGAAAATGGTGAAGAGGTCACGGGCACGGTGGACCGGTACGTGGAGGACTTTATCGCATTGATCAGCCTGGACAAGGGGCTGGAAGCAGGCTTGCATCGAAACCACCTTCCCGGTTCTCCCTCTGGCGATATTGCTCAACATCTCCATGTCGGAGATCGAATTAATGCGGTTGTGGTTGAAACTGACAAAGCTGTTTTGAATATTGCTCTTAGTGTCAACCATTTACTTACCCGCCGGAAGGAAGAAGAACTGAATCGACGTTTGGTCACCAAGCCAAACACCCCAAGAACTCATCTAGCTTTACCCAACATCCAACAAGAATCGCCCATCAGCTCGGACATTTCCCTGACCGGGGTTTACTTGCTGATCATAGATGACGACCGGGAATTTGCTCGCTCGTTGAAATGGTGGATTACGATGGTTCAAGGAGAGAGCTATTACACCCATGATCTGACAGAAGCCAAACGCCATCAGAAGCGCGTCACCCATATCCTCCTGGATTGTTCGCTGGGTGATGTTGACCTGGATCATGCCTTCCGCCAATGGGCCAGTGCTGCAAACAAGCCGGTTGCCATGATTTCGGGCCAATGGAACCTTACAAGATCTATAGCCGAACCACGGGGTTGGACTTCATTTCCCAAGCCAATACAGCCAAATCAATTGCAAGCATGGTTGCGCACAGGGGAAGCTCCATCTTCACCGGAATTGGGGAGTCAAGGTCTAACTCAAGTCAATCATCTTTGGCGCGTGGGGTTGGAGGAGGAGCGGGTTTATCAGCAAGGCAGCCGTTTTTTGCAACACCTATGCCAGAAAACCAACTGCTTGGCCGCCTTGTGGATCCGTCAAGAGCGTCCAGGGATTTTTTATGTCCCTTCGTCTTACATGGTGGAACAGAAAAACATTGACCTGCTGGAACCCCTCATGGCTCGAACCCCAGTACCTAATGCCATCGAAACCCGTCAAGCGTATGAAGGGAACCAATGGGGGGAGTTGAAGCTGGTAGCTCCACCATTGGCTAATACCATCTGGGTCATGCCCCTGGAAGTGGAAGAACAGTGTCAACGCGCTTTGGTCTTTTTTAATCAGGGGCCATTTTCATATCATGTCAAGGAATATATCGAAGCCCAGAAAGACCGCATGAACGACTTGGTAGAGTGGCTGGCCCTGATCCGTCACATCCAGGAAAGTGAGCCATTCGCTGCCATTGGGCTGGTCAGTTCTGGTCTGATTCATGACATCCGAGGATCTGCCGGTCCACTCGCGCTGTTGGCCGAGGAATTGCGTCAAGGAATCAAAAACGGTTTATCTCCAAATTTGGTGAAGGAACAATTAAAAGACATAGCCCAGACAGCCTCTCGAATAGCCGAGATGGCCAGAAGCGATCTGACATTTATCCAAAGGCAACGCGCCGATTTAGTGAACGTCAACAGTGTAATACAAAGAATTATACGACTGATGCGTCAGAAAATCCCAGAGGGGGTGGCTATCCGCTTGGAGGCGGATCTCCCGGAAAAGGAGTTGATCATCGCCCTGTCGCCGCAAGTGCTGGAACGCCCCTTGATCAATTTGTTGGATAACGCCATTCACCACATGTATCGCCGGGAGTGGGGACGGATCCAGGTCATTGTCCGTTACCACATCGAGGATAAGAGTACTCCTCTTTACATCTCAGTGGAGGATAACGGTTACGGCATCAATGCCACCCAGAAGCAAATGTTGTTTGACCCACGCCAAAGCACAAAGGGGCCGGAGGGAATTGGTATGGGATTGTACGTCTCTCGCAATTTGGTACGCATGGCTGGGGGAGATCTTGAGTTAACTGAAAGCTTTAGATGGTTTGGAAGTAAGTTTTTATTAAAATTTCAAGTTTATTTTGGAACTAAAGAAACAACCCCTATTCAACCATAAAGAGAAGTTTTACCATGCCATTGAGTGATAAATGTATTTTATTATTGGACGATGACGAACATTTCCGTGTCGCTTTGCTGCGTGCTCTCAAAAATATCGGTGCGGCAGATGTATTGGCTCCAGAGATTCGGAACGAGGCAGTTCTAGAGGCACTAAAGAAAAAACCAACCGACATTTTACTGGATATCAATCTGGGAAATGATGGGGACGCCTTGCAATTTTTGGATAAGTTGGTCAAACAGGAGACCGATTTATCTGGTGCCCGCATTTGGCTCATCAGCGGTCGTGAGTCAGTCGATTTGACTCATTGGCTAACTATTTATCCCACAGTCCAAGCCACTTGGTTGCGCAAGCCGTTCTCGGCAACTCAGATCAAAGACCTGTTAGTATCGGTTGGCCAAGAGTCTGCCAATAAATTTAAATTACCTGCCGGATTGGAAAATCACCCTTTGCCACTGCGGGTACTGGACCAGAGCGGTGCTGTGGTGTATGCATCTTTCCATTGGGCTGAAGTTCCTGCCAACATGCCCGACCCCAAACTGTTCATGGCCACCTTTCGTCAGGGCGGACAACCTGATCCCGTGCTGTTTACTGCCCCCAAGCTTAACTATGCACCAGCCTCAAAGCCTACCGGCCATCATTTCAGGTTATACTCTTATTCAATCGACCAAGGAAAGTACTTGGTCCAAGTGGCGGAACGGTTGGCTCGTCTGGGTTATATCTACCGGTTTGATGAGCTGATTGATCAGACTTTTGAAATGATGCGTAGTGCCGGCTTTGGTCGGGGTCGCTACTACAGCATTGATGAGATTCCAGGCTGTGATGGTGTCATGCGATTGGTCAAGCTGTATGGTTCACCACATGCCACTGGTGAACATCCGATGTATGGAAATATGGGGGATCGGCTCAATCACTTTCGCACATCGTGGTGCGACAAAAAAAAGAACGAACTGATTTACAGAATTCTGCAAAGAAATGAGGAAGATCGTCAAGATCTTGGCGTTCAATACTGGGAAGAACGCATTCCAAAACAAAACTTAAAATCATGGGTAGAAATACCGGTTCTTTTCACAAGGGACGATGGCATGCTTCAACCCGTGGCACTGTTCATTTTTGACCGTCTTCCTGGCAGTGTTGAGGAGCAAGATGTACTCCAAGATGGATCCCCGGATGAGGTCACGGAGCAATCGGTACAGCACGTTGCGCCGCTACTGTTGCAAGTAGTGCATGATGTGGAAGACGCCTTTCGAGTCAACCTTGAAAAATCAGAACTTAAAACTTTGAAACAACTGGCACAGTTGGACGAAAAACTTTTGACACTCTCAGAACACAATGAACTCACACAAGCCTTGGTTCAGACAGCAGTTGAATTGACGAAAGCTAAAAGCGGTGTACTAATGACCAAGGATGGGGGAGAGGATCTTCTTAGAGTACAGGCATTTTTTCCAACTTGGGATATGGCTTTCCTGAAAGATATAATTTTTTCCCTGGATCAAAACCAGTTTCCTGCGGTCAAATGCTGGAATGATGGGCAAGTGAGATTTATCCCTGACTATCAAAACTCAGATACAAGAAAAACACTCATTCAACAATATCAATTTACACCATGTGAGAATCCTGAAACATTATGCTGGTGGTTTCAGCACGGATTCGCTTCCGCCTTGGTACTGCCAGTAGGACATCGAACAAAAACGGTCGGAGTGCTTTGCCTCCATGGTGACAAGGCCTTTCAATTTGACGCTTACCGGGTGGCAGCGGTGCAAGCTCTTCTGCAACGGATTCGCTGGTTCTTGGAGGCGGTCAAAGAACAAGAACAACGACGTTTATGGGAGACAATTTTCGTTCATGAATTTCGTTCGGATTTGGTGCCAGCCAAGCATTTAATAGAAAGCGTATTGGATAATACAGATACTGAAGATCTACGTACCGCTTTGGCCTATATGAACCGGGTCAATGACCTTACCCGCAACTTCATGAGTATGCAAACCAAACCTGATACCAATGTTGGACAAACATTCTCTTCCTCTGGTGCCTTGTTGCAAGATGCTCTTGCACAGGCGGGCCGCATTTACCCAGATGTAATGGCCAACCTCAGAGTGACCGTACCTTGGAAGGATCCAGTTTGGAAAACCAACTTGCACGGTCGCCAAGAAGTATTTGGACGAGTAGTACGCTGCTTGGCCGACAACGCCTACAAATATAGCGAAGGGGAAACCCCAAACATCACGGTGACGGTCAAAGTGGATGATGGAATCTGGATCTTGACGCTCAGCAATCCAGGACATATGTCCGCCGAGGAGGATCGGTTAAAATTTACTCCCTACCAACAACTCCAGAGAAGTGGGGCTCATGTGGCCCTGGCATTCAACCAAGCATGGACTAAAGTCTATGGTGGAAATATTGAACTAGAAAATGTGACAGAAAACGGATATGATTTAGTTCAGGCCACTTTGCGTTGGCCTCTTGCCACGAATAAAAACGGAGCAATCAAATAATGACTGAAGATCAACTCACTGAAGATCAACTCAAAGAAAAACTTAATGGAAAGCGCATCCTTTTTGTAGACGATGCGCCCTTGACCTTAACACCAGTCCCCGCAGCGATGAGCAGGCTGTACGGCGTTACATGCGAATTTATAAAAGATCTTGTTCGCGCCAAAGAGAGACTGGCCGACAACAAACCTCCAGTGCATGTCGTCATACTGGATCTTAAAATGGATAATTATAGCTATCAAGGCTTTGACAAAACTTTAAAATTAGGTCTCCACAACAAAGGACAGCTTCTTGGGGTATGGCTCTATCAGCAGAAATTTCCCTATTTGTACCTGACCGGTATTGAGGAGGCGTTTGACAGAACATTGCCTGGGCAAGACAAAGTCGTTGTACTTTCCAAATACGATGCCACCCGGGTTCAGCTCGCTCATGAGCTGGTTGGATTACTTGCTGATACTCCCGAAGTAACGCATGCTTAAAAAAACAATCAGAAATTTTATAACGTGGCATGATGAGTTGAAATTTCAGGAGCAGATGAATGGATCTCAAATGGTTGATCGCGCTGGGGCTGTTTTTTTTGACCATAGGATTACGTATGCTTTCATTTACAAAACGTGATCAATGGCCCAATATCCTTTATATGAGTTTGCCTTCGGCATTGGCATTCAGTATCTTCGGAGTATTTGCCGTATTGATTATCAACCAACAAAATCTTCCTCTGAGTGGCACACGCAGTAATATTGCATCATGCACCCAACAGCACCATACCAACAAACCGCCATCGCAAAATGCTCCATTGTTGGTGGATCCTCAATGCAATTCAGAAATCATCAATAACAAAAATGATGACACAAGCAAAAAGGAAAGTATACTTCAAGGAAACAATCTTCCACCAGTACTTATAGGTATTTTGGCAATTACATTAACTTTTTTTGGCGGCATTGCCATTAAAGTATCAAGGGATGCTGTAAGCGATATAAAAGATGAATCCTCAAGAGCAAAAAAAGAAATACAAGATACAATCAATGAATTCAGCCCGGACAAAATAAAAGATTTGAAGACAGAAATCAATGCTAGCGAAGCCAAGGCAAAATATTTTTATAACCAAGTCCGCATTCATATGTATATTATGACAAAATTAAACGAATTAAATAATTTAATTGATCTGCATGATGATGAGAAATTTAATAATGAAAAAGTAGCATTGGAACTATGGAATGGTTTAATTGTTTCCTTTGATCCTTTTGATATTCCAAAATGGTTGGACAGCCTTACCACTGCCACATCTTGCCACCCCTTCTGCCCACCAGGCATGCGTGATTACCTGATATTCATGGCCACCTCCTACTCCGAATCCAATCAGGAAGAGATCCGCAAAGGGGCAACACAATTGTTGCAAGTCTTGCCAACTCGGCACATTTAACTTCAACCCACTCGTGACAATGCCCATTTCACTTCAGTTTTTTGCTCGCTGGGGCACGGAATGGGCATTTTTTTCATCCATAAATGACCCCTCCCGCGTTTTCTTTGTTCGCCATCGCTTGCCCTCGGACGTACTCCGCCGTAATCTGAATTGAATTCAACCGTCCACTCAACAGGTACTGATGATGAACCAACCAACTCCACGAATCATTCCCATTCAACCTCTCCCTCCAGTGGTCGAATCCGACGACATATCCGTCCTCTCCCCAGCCGAAGAGTGGAACGAGGATCGCAAGGCTCTGGATCAACTCAGCCGCGATGGCAATTGGCCCGAAGCCCTCAAAATCCTCAAACGCCTCTCCACCAAACATAAAAATACCGAAATCTACAAAGCCCTGGCCCAGCGCATCTGGGTGGGTTTGAAAACACAAACACCGGCCATCGAGGTCGTCCAGTCCCTCTTTCACCTGCTCAACACACTTGGTCCCAGACACGAAATCGCCCCGGCCATCTGTGCCCTCGCCCATCTGATCGCCAAACATCGCACACCTCAGCATGAAGACCGCGATTTGGCTATCGGTCAATCTCAGCAAATGTTCTCTATCGTTTGCGACTCTTTGAACATCGTGGGTGATGAGGCCTTCAAAATCTGGACCACTTCCAACCGCATGGATCAACCCGATTATTATGTCCCTATCGTACTCCATGGCTTGGATATCATGGTCGGCGACGATTGGTGGATTGATAAAATCGGCTTGCAAAAGGAGCTGGAACAAGTCCAGCAAGCAGTTTGATATCAGTTATCGGAAAGGCTAAGATTTATATAATTACAAGCCGTCTTCTGTGGATGTTTTTTATTTTGTTTATAACTAATATTAAATTATCCACAGCAGACGACATAAATTCTAATCAGCAACAAAAGCTTTTCGAATACAGAGTCACCTTCCAGGGATTGGAACAACATGCGGAACTTGCCGACCTCCTGCGAGAAATCGCCGTGACCGTCAAACGCCAGAAGGATCCTCCCATCAGTCGGTTTCTTTTGTTGCGCAGAGCCCACAATGACCAAAAATTGTTCATAAATGCCTTGAAATCACAAGGATATTTCGATGGGCACGCCGGGGTCGCCATCTTCGGCAGAAACAGCCCTTATGAAGTCATCTTTCGCATCGAACCAAAAACACGATATCACCTGGCAGATCCCATCTTGCGCATTACCCCGCCTGATGCGTCATTCAAACCACCAACCTGGGCCAAACTCGGCCTGGTCCAGGGAAACCCCGTCGAAACCGCACGAATCATCAAAGCCGAAACCGACCTGCTCCAGCATGCCTTGGAACAAGGTTATCCCTGGGCCAAGGCAGGTAAACGTCGGGTCCGTTCACAACCAGAAAAACAGTTGATTGTCGTGGAATATCTCCTGGAACTGGGCCGTCGGGTGCAACTTGGCTCGGTTCGCATCCAGGGAAATGCCGGGGTGGATGAATCCTTTTTGCGTCGTCGCATTCCATGGCAAGCTGGCGTTTGGTATCATCCAAAGCGTCTGGATGAAACCCGTCAGGCTTTGGTCAGCACCGGATTGTTCAGCCTGGTCCGTCTCCAGTTGGCCAAAAATCCCGACCCACAGGGTTTCTGGCCCCTGGAAGTGGAACTGAAAGAACGAAAACATCGTACCTGGCGCGCCGGTGCCGCTTTCAGCACAGATCGGGGAGCCGTCCTCAATGGAGGTTGGGAGCATCGCAATTTACGCAATGCAGGGGAACGTCTGCGTACCGAAGCCAATCTCGGTATCGCCACCATGACCTGGAACAGTTCCTACGATATCCCCGATTTTCGTCAGCGTGGTCAAAAATTACGTTTTTCCGGCAAGTTTGAACAGGCCGTCGAAGAGGCGTATGAAAACATCTCCATGGATCTGGGGGCTGGTTTGGTACGCCCCTTGTTCGGACCAGGGGGGGAAGGCTCTTTGACTCTCAATTATCGCCTCTCCAACGTGTTGGAGTTGAGTACCCAGCGGGAAAAATCATATAGTGTCGCTTCCATGCCCCTGGGAGTCTCCTTGGATCGCAGCAACGATCCCCTGGATCCCTCCCATGGATGGCGTTTCTCGACTGAAATCGCCCCCCATCTGGCTGTTACCGGCGAAAGTGCCAAGTATCTTCGTTGGAACAATCGCGGCAGCGTTTATTATCCATGGCCCGGCATTTCTGATTTGGTGTTGGCCGGTCGTGGGGAATTGGATGTTACCTTTGGGGCCGAACGCGATGCCATTCCAGTGGATAGCCGTTTGTACGCTGGAGGAGGCAGTTCTTTGCGCGGTTATGGTCAACAATTGGCATCTCCTCTGGACGCAACCGGCAAACCCATGGGAGGTGCCTCTCTGTTGGCTTTGAGTACAGAAGTTAGATATCGCTTGACTGAAAGTTTTGGAATGGTCGCCTTTGTCGATGCAGGACGGGCTTTTGCTGCCACTGTGCCAGCGAAAGAATTGAATTTATTGTATGGAACAGGTCTTGGCCTGCGTTATATCACACCTATTGGTCCTTTGCGTTTGGACGTGGCACTCCCCATGCAACGACGGGATCAGGTGGATGCCGCTTTTCAATTCTACATGAGCATTGGCCAAGCTTTTTGATGCCTCTTTATCACGTTCTCATTTTACACGTCGTCATGGCTCATTCTGCTCGTCTTGTTACACACAGAAGAGTGCTGCGAAAAATGTTCGGAACAGGTTTGCAGTAAAATGGCAATAAAAACGGGAGTGGCTGAACTCTCCAAATCAGGAATTTTCCAATGAATGACAAACGCGGAGTCGTGGTGGTACTCACTGGTGAAGGCAAAGGCAAATCCTCCAGTGCCTTTGGCATGGTGATGCGGGCCGCAGGTTGGGAGATGCGGGTATGTGTGCTGCAATTCATCAAAAGTGCCAAACGACGCACGGGCGAGCAGATGGCGGCTGAACGTCTGGGCGTGGAGTGGCACACCTTGGGCAACGGCTTTACCTGGAATACCGCCAACCCTGAACAGGATCTGGCTACAGCTCGACACGCATGGGCAATCTGTCGGGAAAAACTGGCCAGTGGCGCGTATGATCTGGTGGTGTGGGATGAAATCCATTACGCCTGCGCCTATGGGTGGTTGAGCGGCGAAGAGGTGGCGGCGGCGATTCGTACCGATAAACCCCCAAAGACTCATTTGATCCTTACGGGGCGTGACGCTCCCCAAGAAGTCATCCATGCAGCCGATACGGTCAGCGAGATTGTCGAAATCAAGCACGCTTTCAAGGCCGGAATCCGCGCAGCCAAGGGCGTGGAATTTTAATGATACCCTTCGAGCAAAAGGAAAAAATTAAAATTATTGGTGATGATTACCGTGATGGAGGGAAAGGGCATCCTGTTCGCTTTTCCTGGGGAGGCGGTGAACCGCCTCCCCAGACCCCTCCACCCTTTTTTTTTAATATTTGGCAAACATGACCCCCAACTCCAACTCACCCGCAGACACGCCATCTGACAAAACCATGCCGAAAGGCACACGCTTTTGGTTGACATCCCTGCTTGGATTTCTGGGTCTGTTGATCACGCTCCCTCTGCTTGCCTGGCTGGCATTACAATGGGATCTGGTACAATACAAACTCATCCAAGGCATTGAATCCGCCTTAAGTCAGAAAGAGAGCAAGGTCCATATTCGTGGCCTGGAAGGAGTGTTTCCCATCGAAATGCGGTTGGCTGGCCTGCAATTGCGGGACACCAAAGGGGTATGGTTGGAAATCGAACAGGGAGTCGCAATCCTCTCTTTCAAAAATCTGCTCAAAGGCGAGATTCATGTCAAAACCCTTACAGCCCAACGCATGACTCTGTTGCGCCAACCCATCCAGGAGGTCTCCACCCTCTCCCCTCCTGACTCATGGTCACTCCCCTCCCTCTTGTTTTGGCCACAAATCACGTTGGATACCTTGCAAATCGCCCACCTGGAACTGGGACACGAACTCCTGGGCCAGACAGGTCATTTTCAGGTGACCGGTCATCTGGGCATCACACCAGAAAAAAACGCCACCCTGGATCTCGCTTTGACTCGCATCGATCCAATCGGCACCTCGCTTCACATCAAGGTCGGCCTGAAGGCCGCAACCCAACATATCAACGTCATGGCCTCTCTTGATGACCAAAGCGGTTATTTGTCCACGTTGCTTGGTCATTCACATCATGACGCCTTGACCCTGTCTCTGCTGGGCGAAGGCCCTTTGGATCATTGGCAAGGCAAACTCGATCTGACCTGGCCTGTCATCGGGAAAACCTCGGTTGACTTGACCATGAATCTTGCAAACCAGACAACGGGCACTCTGCAAGGAGAATGGCATCCTCCCGCCGGAATGTTGCCCAAAGAGATCCAAAAACATCTGCCCACTACCCCCATGACCTTTACCGCCGGGGTGCATTTCGCTTCCCAGACGCAACAACTGGATGTGACAGCTTTGGCCACACACCAGGATTTCCTCACCCTCACCTCGACGCTTCACATGAATCTGCCTGCCCAAACCCTGCAAGGAAGCGTGATGGCCTCGATCCAACAACTTGCGCCATTGTCCGAGTGGAGCGGCCTGCCCTTATCCGGTGACTTGACCCTGACAGCAGACCTGACTGGAGCCATCACCACACCTCAGATCGTTCTCACCCTGGCAAGCGAACATATGGAGATCGCCGCCAATCAGATTCAGGGTCTTGATCTCAAGATGAATCTGATCCCTCCCTCCGGGGCAGAGCCAACCCGGAATTGGCCAGCAGGATTGGAAATGACCGCAAATGTATCAACGACATCTGTGAAACTCTCGGATCCCCCGCCCTGGTTACCCCCATTGCATCCCCAAGGAACCCTGAGTGCCCGCTTCATCTCTCCCCAATCCCTCTCTTTGGAGCAAGTGGCCATCCATAATGGCGAAGAGATACTCATGACAGCCAAAGGTGTGTTGCAATTGGCCAGTCAAAGGGGTCATTTCACGGTGCAGACCCAAATACCTCAACTGGCCAAGTTCTCCAAAACAATGCCCTGGCCCGTGCAAGGCAAGGCAGATGCGCAGGTGGAAATCGAAGTGGCGGAATCTTTGGATCACCTGGATTTTAAGGCTCTCCTGCGCACGGATCATCTGGATGGACTGCCTTTTGAGGCGGTCATGCTTGGCCCAGCCCCCCTGATGCGACTGCATGGAAGATTGCGTCCTGGCCAGCACCTGGATGCACCCCTGCTGGAACTGGATGGCCGTGATGTTCAGTTGCGCGGTGCCCTCTCTTGGGATCTGAAGCAGCAGACGATGCAAACCAAAGCAACCCTGAAAGCCCCTGATCTTGCCCCTTTTTCCCGGATGGCAGGCAAAAAACTGACGGGTGCCATGGAAATGACCGCAATTGCCAGCGGTCCATGGTCTGCCCCGCAAGCCAAAATGCAGGTTGTCATTCAGGGTTTGCGTGTGGAGCAGCAGCTTTTTCAGACCGTGACGTTGACAGCGGATGGGACGGATCTATTGCGCAAACCAGCTGGTTTTCTGGATCTGGTACTTGCCCAACCCCAGGGGCGTCTGGCTTTGCAGACGCGCTATCAAGTCATACCTCCCCATCGGATTGTTTTCGATGACTTGAAAATTCAAGGCCCCAAAACAGAACTCACCGGGAAACTCCAAGCTGACTGGCAACAGGCCCAGGTCACAGGGCGGGTGACCGGTAAAATCGAGGAGTTGGCGGTGCTGGAGGGATGGCTGGGATACCACCTGGGGGGTCGGGCAGAACTGGATCTGGCACTGGAAAACAATCAAAAAGATACTCCGCAAGGCCATTTGCAAGCCCGGATCACGAATCTGACGGGTGATTTTGGTCGCATGAAGGTTTTAAACATGGATGGGCAAGCCCGTTTGCAAGCAGGCAAGCCGATGCTGGACGCACATCTGGAGGTCACCCATTGGCATCAGCAGGCACACAAGGTGGATGCGGTCAAAATTCACGCAGTTGGTCCATTGTCTGATGTCAGGATTACCGCCGAGAGTCGAGGCGTGATCCAATGGCCGTTCGCGATCAAGATGCAGGGTCAGATGGCGCAAACAGGTACTGTTTTGCAAGTCAATCTGAACACTCTGAACGGCACTTTGGGCAGGGAACCCATCCAGTTGATCAAACCGTTATCAATGACCCTGGGAGATGCGACCCTGCGGGTGGAGCCATGGGAATTGACTTTGGGTGAGACGTTGTTGCAAGGAGAGATGACCCGGAAGGCCAGACGTATTGAGGCACGCGGGGGATTGCGAGGTGATTTGGATCTGTTGCGACGATTGGACATTTATCCCATACGTGGGGCGACCCGGTTGGATGTAACGGTGGATGGGGATTCTGCACATCCTGATGTCACGATGACACTGACGCTCAAGAAGGGGCAGCCATTGGGTGAGGATTTGCAGCACCTGCCGCCGGTGGATCTGACGCTGACCGGGACCATGGACAAAGGACGGGATCTCAAGATGGATTTTGTGGCACATGGTTTCACACACGGGGAGATGAAGGGACATGCCGAATGGCCGTTGCAATTGGGTTTGTTTCCATGGGTCGTGGGTCTGTCACGAACGGATGGGCTGATTGCAGATGTGCAGGGTGATTTCAAATTGGCGGATATCGGGAAATGGTTGGCCTGGGATGAGGAGCAACGGTTGGAGGGGCTGTTGGTTTTGAATGTTCATACCACAGGGACACTGGAGCATCCCCGTCTGGATGGAACCATGACTTTGGATCATGGTATTTTTGAGCAGGCCGAAGCAGGCACTTCGTTGCAAGATATTCAGATGCGAGTGAAGGCCATGGGAGATCATGTGGTTTTGGAATCCCTGACAGCCACGGATGGAGAAAAGGGGACGTTGAAGGCGACGGGTCGTATGCAACTGGATCCAGAGCGTCATTATCCCTGGTTGATGGATCTGCAATTGGGGCGTGCGGTTTTGGTGCGACGAGATGATGCCATGGCTGAATTGACGGGGAACATGGGGGTGAAAGGCACGCTGGAGGAGGTACGGATTGCAGGAGAGTTGACGGTCAATCGGTCGGAATTCAAACTGGCCAGTGGGGGTGGGCCTGAGATCACTGTGCTTGAGTTGGATGAGGAGCGACGCGAAGCTATAGCCAGCAGCAGTACGGAACCCATGGGAACGATGCGGACGGTTTTGGATATGGTGATTCATCTGCCTGCACGTTTATTTGTTCGGGGACGTGGTTTGGAATCGGAGTGGCAGGGGAATGTGCATGTAGGTGGTTCGGTGCAAGAGCCGCATGTGACGGGTCAATTGAAGGTCAAGCGTGGCGTATTGGATCTGTTGGATCGGAAATTTGTTTTGGGGACTGGAGTTTTGATTTTGGATGGAAGCTGGCCGCCTGTTCCGACGCTTGAACTGGAGGCCACGGTGCAACGTGCTGCGATTGTGACGCGGATTGGTTTGGAGGGTGTGGTGACCAAGCCCAAGATCCTGTTGACGAGTGAACCAGTCATGTCTGAGGAAGAAATTCTTTCACACTTGTTGTTTGACCGTGCCACGGACAGCATCACGCCGGGTCAGGCCTTGAAGTTGGCGGTAGCGTTGAAGACGTTGCAGGGGGGTGGACCTGATGTCATGGGGAGTGTCAAACGAGAGTTGGGAATTGATCGTCTGGAGGTGGGGGGGGATTCGGTGGAGACAGGCACGGTGAGTGCTGGAAAATATCTGACTGATGACATATATTTAGAGGTGGAAAAGGGTTTGAAAGCCGATTCGGGTCGGATCAATGTCGAGGTGGAGATGATGCCGAATTTGTTTTTGAAGACCGGGGTGGATGCGAAATCCAACGGTGACATTGGGGTACAGTGGAAACAGGATTATTAACGAGAGAGTGGTGATTGGGAGGAATACCATGGATCGACCGGTTTTTTATGACTGTGATGACTCGGAACTGCTCAAAGAGATGGCCTGTCAGGCTCCTTTGAAGTTGAAATCAAAAAAAATCATTGGAGCGGCCACTGGTGCGGCTGCGGGTTCGGTCATTCCGGGGATTGGATCGTTGTTGGGGGCGATTATAGGTTATTCGGTGGCCGAGTCGCCTTGGATAGAAAACAAGGTACAAAATCTGGTGGATCGACTGTAGTGACGCGATGACACAAAAAATCAATAAAAAAAAAGGGTGGTGGGGTCTGGGGAGGCGGTTTACCGCCTCCCCAGGAAATTTCTCCTGGAGCATGAGATTCCCCGTTTGAGTACTCTGTGCGACCAGAATTTGTTGAATCCCTGGTTTGACAACCAGCCCATCCAATCTGGGGCGGTTCATCGCCCCCCAAGGTCTTGATTGTTTATTTTTCCAAAACAGGGACATGTTCCAGGGTTGCCAACAGAGTGCCATTGAAATTGAAAAGCAAAATGGTGACGCGGAACACCGGAGGCAACCGGGAACGAATGACGGGCATGGCCCGGCGTGCCAGTTCCATACCAAACACCTCCCCATCTGATTTTTCTGTCATCAGTTCAGTGGCGTGACGTACCGTAATACCATCCGCCACCTGACGGACGGTCACATCATCTCCCCCGGCCTGTCGTACCATGGCGGCCACGGCATGCATATCCACTTCTCCTTTATGGGCATGGGTATTGTCCATGCCTTGGGCGATTTTGGCCAGTTTGCCGGGCATCACAGCCACAATAAGATGAGAAATGCGCGTCGTGGCCAGACTTGCCAATGCCGCACCAATAAAATCACCCATTTGCACAAAAGCATATTCTGGCAAATCAGGTCGTTGAGTCATGGCAAACCGTTCGCTCCTGCGTCCGGTGGCCAGGACCAGTTCTTCCACCCCCAGTTGGGCTGCCGCCTCAATGGCCTGTTGTACCGCAGCCTTGAAAGCGGACGTGGAATAGGGATGCACAATCCCGGTGGTCCCCAAAATGGAAATGCCTCCCACGATTCCCAACCGGGGGTTGAGCGTCCGTTTGGCCATCATCGCACCGTCAGGCACTGAAATGGTGACTTCCAGGCCGTTTTCTGCCAACCATGGCCCAGCCACTGCCTGAATGTTTGCAAGAATGTTGTTTCGAGGGATTGGATTGATGGCAGGGGCTTGGAGAGGTAAACCCAAACCAGAACGCGTCACTCTGCCCACCCCAACTCCACCCAACAGGCGAATCTCCCCTGCGGCCCCTGGCAGTCGGCGGATCATGGCTGTAAGACGTGCCCCATGGGTACAATCAGGATCATCTCCAGCATCTTTGATGACTACTGCCTGGACTGCATCCGGTTCCAATAATACCGCATCTGCCACCACGAACGTCACCCGTTGTCCATTCGGAAGCACGGTTTCCACCTGCTTAGGCATCTGTTCCTGAAGCAACCCCAGGGTGGCAGCCCGTGCTGCCGCTGCCGCGCAGGCACCTGTCGTGAAACCGGTACGGGTGCCGCGACGCCATTTGGTCATGGTGCGATTCATCAAACCTTACTCAAGAGCCAGATCCATCAAGGCGTGGAGCATGGCCACTGCCAGGGTGGATCCCCCTTTGGTCCCTTGAATGGTGATCCAGGGAACCTCTGTTGTTTCCATCAAGGCCGCTTTGGATTCAACGGCAGAGATAAAACCAACGGGTATTCCCAGGATCAGGGCAGGACGCACGCCTTCTTCTTGCATGAGCCGGATGAGTTCCAAAAGTGCTGTCGGGGCATTGCCTATGGCCACCAGACCCTGGTTCAACACCCCTTGACGCCAAGCCTCCCGCATCGCAGCCACAGAACGGGTGATCCCTTCGGCCTGGGCGCGGGCGATCACCCCTGGATCAGAGTTGAATTGATGAACCGTAATGTTCAGTTGAGTCAATCGACGGGGGGCCAATCCCGCCCGGATCATCTCGACATCCACTGTGAGAGGGGCACCACGACGCAAAGCCGTCAAGGCTGCGTCAATCGCTTGATCGTGAAATCGGGTCAGACCGTTGAAATCAAAATCGCCGCTGGTGTGGATCATGCGCCTGACAACGCGCCAGTGCCGGGCATCATAGGCGGAATGATCTCCGGCTTGATCTTCTATGACGCGAAAGGATGCCTCCTCAATGGCAGCCCCGGCTGCAACGATGGGAGGGGGTGGTGATGGTGTCATCATGGTCATGGGGCGTGTCCGTCATCATGGTTGACGCAAAGGGCGTGATGGGATTCGGCCAGCATACTGAATTTGCAGCAATCGCATTCCATCATGGAGACACCGTTGCCATGTCGGACTTCGTCCAGGCGTTGACCAGCCAGTTTGATCAGGGTGTCATTGATCCCCAAATATCCGGCTTGGGCAAAAGCCACCTGGGGATACTGATGTCGCAACCGCTCCACCTGACGGGTGATCCGCTTGATCAGCCTCCCGGTGAAGAGATAATATGGCAACACAATGATCTGCATCATGCCCAAACGTACCATCCGTTGGACCATGCCTTCCAGACGGGGATGCGTGATGCCGGTAAAGGCATATTCCACCACGTCGTGACGGGTGGTCTCGAAAATCCACCGGGCCATTTTGGCCACTTCGCCATTCGCCGCCATGTCAGAGGCCCCCCGTCCCAGCAGGAGGATGCCCGTGTTTTTCGGATCAGGCATATCCAGGGCGACCATGGCACTGTGCATCCGCATGCGCAGCAATTTCAAGATGGTTTCCTCGCATCCCAAGGGGCGTCCATAGATGAACTCCACTTCTGGCCATTTTTCCCGTGCCTGGCGGATCAATCCAGGAATTTCCATTTTGACGTGGCCTGCGGCATTGAGAATCAATGGCAAAGCAATGACCCGATGGGCATTGTGCGCGGCCTGTTCCAAGCCAAGGGGCACCAGGGGGGAGGCGAATTCGATAAAGGCGACCTCGATGCGTTCCTTCGGATGTGCCGCACGCAAGAGATCTATAAAATCATAGACTTCCTGATTTCCTTCCGGGTCTCGTGACCCGTGGGCAATGACGAGAATGGTTTCGTTCATGTCAATTCCGTTTCTTGTGAGGCAAGCGTGGAGAGGGAGCGGCAACCGTGTTCGAATTCAGGGTGATACAGCCGGGAACGGGTGGATTCTTCGGCGCGACAGGCCCCCAGGGTGGGGCCGAGCAGGATCATGCTTTGCGTGTGGATGCCGGCTTGTTGGCACCGTTCCCCGATTGTGGCCAGGGTTCCCCGCACGATGCGTTCTTCGCCAGGCCAGGAGGCTTTGTGTACCACCAGGGCCGGGGCCTCATCCGACCAGCCGGCACTGAGGAGTTCTTCCCGGATGCGGGGCCAAAATTGGATGGAAAGATGAAGGGCCAGAGTGGCTCCATGGGCGGCCAAATCACGCAGCCGTTCTCCTTTTGGCATGGGAGTGCGTCCCTCCACACGGGTGAGGATCACGGTTTGGGTGGATTCCGGCAAAGTCAGGGTTTCCATGGCCGTGGCCGCCGCAGCCGCGAAAGAGGGCACACCGGGAATAACAGTGACCGCCACGCCTGCCTGAAGCAGAGGCTGGATCATTTCGGGCATGGCACCGTAGAGTGAAGGATCACCGGTTTGCAAGCGGACCACGATATCGTGCTGTTGAGTCTGTTCCAACAGCCAGCGGATCATCTCTTCGAGGGTCATGCCACTGGAATCGGCGATGACACAGCCATGCGGGGCGAAATCGAGATGTCTGGGGCTGACCAAAGACCCGGCATAGAGAATGGCTCCGGCGCGACCGATCCATTCCCGTCCTCGCACCGTGATCAGGTCCACAGCCCCTGGTCCTGCTCCCACGAAGCAGACTTCACCCATCTTGTGTGATATGGTATTCATGATGTTGGCTGTCATCCATGAATCATGCTGTTTGTTATGTAATGCAGGATACTGAATGTTACGGGCATGGCTGTTTTCTCCTGATGCAATCAATGAAACTTTGAGTGCGCGATCATGATCTTGATGCGCAAAGGATTCATGACATGGAGCCGTGTGACGAATCAGGAGGAAAAACAACAGGAGAGCAAAGTTGAAAATGAGATGATGCGTGAACCGTTTGAGATGCCGGGGCACATCATCCGCAAGCTCGCCCATGCCGCCCACCGCGACACGTACAGGCCAATTCATGGGCCGGTCTCCGGGCTTGCGAGTCAGGATTTCCGTTCAAGGAATTCCCGGATCCGGCACCTTCCCAGCTTGTATCAAAAGCCAGTGGTTTTGCGCGGATTGCACTTCGCATACCGTTGCAGGGGCAGCGCCGGAATCGCCGTGGTGTGGCCTACCGGACTTCTCGTTTCAGTTCAGGGTTGACAAACCCAAAACCACCTCATGATGGAATCATCACAAGCTACTTCAAGTGTCAGAAACGTGTCAAGTACTCCTGTGCATTCCAGAGAACAGGATTTTTTAGTTCATCGGGTATTGACTCTGCGCAGCCCTTGTTACGGTGGATGTTTTTGTCGTTGCTTTTTTTTTGCCTGAAAGGCATCCTGCCTGGGTTGGAATCCGGTCAGGATGCTCAGGTTTGATGGGCGTTGAAAACCAGCGCAGTTTGGTGTCGATTGGGAGAGGGCATGGACAAACCAAGTGGGTATTATGATGGAATCAATACGTATCTGCTGAACCAGGTTCCTGCCACGGCCCGAAAGATTCTGGAAATCGGATGTGGCACCGGAGCTTTGGGGGCGTGCATCAAAGAACGTCATCCTGGGGTGATGTACCATGGTTTGGAAATCGACCCTGGAGCAGCACGAATGGCGGCCTTGAGGCTCGATCATGTCTTTCTGGGCAGTATTGAAACCGATATCCTGAACCAAACCAATGAGCAGTATGATTGCATCCTGTTCGGTGATGTATTGGAACATCTGTACGAACCTGTGGCGGCGTTGCGCAAAGTGCGACCGTTTTTGCAGGCTGATGGCATCGTATTGTGCAGCATTCCGAATGTTCAACATCATTCTGTCCTGACTTCATTGTTGAGCGGGGATTTTCAGTACCAGAATGCCGGATTGCTGGATAGAACACATATTCGTTTTTTCACCTATGCCAGTTTCATCAAGCTCATGCTGGATGCCGGCTTTATTCCCGAAATCGTGGATACTGTGGTTTGGAATCCGACTCCCGCATTCCTCGATGCACTGACACCCGGATTGAATCAATTGCGACAGGATGTGACACGCAGCACTTTTTATCTCTCGGCCTATCAATATATTTTTCGGGGACGCCTGAATCTGGAATACGATCAAGCATTAAACAGTGCGTTTCCGCTGAGCATCATTGTTTCAGTCAAGGACCGGCGGATCCTGGGGGACAATCTGGCCAGTTCCGCGATTTTCAGGCAGCCCCATCCACACCAATTGATCTTGTTGGAAAATCAATCGAGCGCAGGTCAGGCTCTTGCAACCGGAGTACAACAGGCCGTACATGATTTTGTGGTCTATGTCCAGCAGGATGTTTATCTGCCGGATCGATGGGATGCCCTGTTCACCCATCAGGTTGTCATGGCCAGGCGTTTGCAGCCACATGCCAGGGTGTTTGGTGTCTATGGTGTCACCTGTCGGGATGATGTGGGGTATCATCATGGTTTTGTCATGGATCGCCATTGGCCCAGAGAGAGCGGAGGTCCAATGCCGGTCGAGGTGGAGTCGCTGGACGAGATGGTGATCGGCTTCTGGAAAGAGGGTTTCCCAGGGGTGAATCTGGAATTGGGCGATCATTTTTATGGTACGGACATTGTATGCGCCTATCGGGATCAGGGGGGGTGCGCGATGGTGGTGAAGGCGATCTGTTATTACAATGCAGGTCTTGGTTTGACGACGGATCCAGCTTTTCTTGTATCCGCGCATTGTTTCATGCAATCGAAATGGCGGAAGTTTCTTCCGTTGGCCACTACAAACGTGGTGATGAAATCATGATTGGGATGGAAAATACGCAGGATGTCCGGGGAGTCTGTCTTAAGGGATCCTGGTCTTGATTTTTTTTGCCTGGTTTCCGGGCACCTTTGATCAAAGGACGCGGATATGTATGGTTTTGTTACTTTTGAAATTGTCGGCAGCTGCAACGCCAAATGTCCGTGGTGCTATACGGGGTCTCTGGCGCGCGAAGGACAAACCAAACGTTTTGTGGATGTGGATCGTTTTGCTCAGGGGTTGGACAGACTGCTGCACTTGGGAGCCATAGGACCGCAAACCTTGGTTTGTCTGTACAGTTGGGGAGAACCCACCCTGCATCCTCGTTTGAACGACATCATCGCGGTTTTAAACGCCCGTGGGTTGCATTTCATGTTGAGCAGCAATGGGTCGGCATTGATCCATCCTGAACCAGGATCCATGGTCCACTTGGAACAATTCCTGATCTCCATGTCTGGTTTCAGTCAAGCCTCGTATGATAAAATTCATGGTTTTCAGTTTGAGAAAATCCTGAAAAATATCGACGAAATGGTGGTCAGATTGGCCATGGCCGGATTCAGACGCCGGATTCAGATCCGCTTTCATCTCTATCAGTTCAATATTCATGAATTGAAAAGGGCCGAGGCCTATTTTGCCAACAAACCTGTGTTGTTTGAACCGAGCATGGCCTATATCGCCCATTTTGACAAGGCTTTGGCTTATCTGAAAAAAGAGTTGGCTACGGAACAATTGGTCAAGCTTTCGAAAGAACTATTATTGTTTTATGTGGATGACCTCATCGCAACCATGCCTCCTGATTATGACTGTTTGGAATTCAATTATCTGACTCTGGACGAAGAGTGCAACGTAATCACGTGTTGCGTGGTGCCGCGAGACCATGCAGATTACGCGCTTGGTTCGGTTTTTGATCTTTCGTTGCAAGAGATCAACGAACAAAAAAGACAAAAGAAAATGTGTCGGGAGTGCATCCAAACGGGATTGGCGTACTGGGTACACCATGCCATCCCGTTGCAGATTTGATTGGCTGGTGTGCAGTACTCTGATGTACTGGAATACATTATTGACGAGTGGGCGAATAAGGCACGGCACATCCATGCAGAACAGGATGCACTTCGGGCAAAAAGTCAAAACCCTGGGGGATGAATCCCCCAGACCCCCTCTTTTTTTTTAATAATTTTTTTAAAAAAGGTGGGGGAGGGGCCGTTCGCCACCTCCAAAGGTCTTTTTTTATTTCATGAACATCCGTTCCAAATCCAAATGGGCTGCACAAATGTCAGCCATACGTTCGAAGGCAGCCTCTTGTTCCTGCATCAGATCCATCGGGTGAAAGTCCCGCAGTCCAGCCCACGTCAACAAGGCCTGACAGGCTTCCGGTCCATCGAACAGACCATGCAAATATCCCCCCAGAATCTGGCCATCCAGGGAAAGTGCCCCGTGAGGACCGCTCTCCAGTAAAAAACCAGGATGCTGCAAAGCAGGACCGAAACTTTGCCCCATGTGGATTTCATAACCGTGAACCGGTACATGGCCTGATACAAGATGACCCCTCACATTCAGCAAAGTTTTCTGCGGAGCAAAACGGGTTTCCATCTCCAACAGACCAAGCCCGGCATCACTGCCTGGCACGCCTTCCACTCCAAGCGAGTCGTCCAGTCGTTGCCCCAACATCTGAAATCCACCGCAAATCCCCAACAGTTTGCCCCCATAACGCAGATGACGTAAAAGAGCTGATTCCCATCCCTGTTGACGCAACCACGCCAGATCAGATCGAACACTCTTGCTGCCAGGCAGGATAATCAGGTCAGCCGATGGGATCGCATCCCCGGCTTGAATCCAATGCAGATGCACTTGAGGATGAAGTCGCAACGGATCCAGATCCGTGTGGTTGCTCAGACGGGGCAGGCGCGGCACAATGACACGCAATACGGCATGTTGGGGGGCTTGGGCCTTGATTTTTTGGATGCCCCTTTCTGGGGAGGCGGTGAACCGCCTCCCCAGACCCCTCCACCCTTTTTTTTTGATGATTGGGTTGGATGGAGAAGCATCCAGATCAAAAAAACTGTCCTCGGCAGCCAAAAACAGACCAGGAATGAAGGGTATGACTCCAAGTACCGGCTTGCCAGTCTCTTTTTCCAACCATTCCACCCCTGGTTGCAGAAGCGAACGATCCCCACGGAATTTATTGATCACCAATCCCCGCACCCGCTCCCGCTCCGCAGGAGAGAGAATGGCCATGGTGCCTGCGAATTGGGCAAACACCCCGCCCCGATCAATGTCGCCTACCAACACCACCGGGCAATCCACGGCCTCGGCAAAACCCATGTTGGCAATATCATTAACACGTAAATTCACTTCCGCCGGACTGCCAGCCCCTTCCACCAACACCATCTCATACTGTCTGGCAAGACGATGGAACGATTCCAGTACATGAACAAGGGCCTGGGGCTTGAATTGATGATAATCCCTGGCATTGAGATTGCCGAAGGAACGCCCTTGAATGATGACCTGGGCACCTACCTCGGAGTTTGGTTTGAGCAGCACAGGATTCATGTCCGTGTGGGGTTGCAGTCCGCATGCGAATGCCTGTAGTGCCTGGGCGCGTCCGATCTCGCCACCGTCACAAGTAACAGCACTGTTGAGAGACATGTTTTGAGGTTTGAAGGGAACCACGGCTATGCCGCGCCGGTGCAGAATCCGACACAGAGCCGTCACCAGCAGACTCTTGCCAGCGTCAGAACCTGTCCCCTGGATCATCAGTGTGGGCGTCATGGACTCAATACTCAATCAGAATGGGCAGGCGCATGGACAATCCTTTCGATGTCATACTTGTCCGTATATCCCCGTGGCGTCACCATCAGACCAAAGCGGGTAAACGTGCTGGCATTGCCGATCAACAGCGTGGTTTCCATGTTGATGGGATGCTCCAGCATGTGTGCCAGATCCGTGAGAGTCACCTGTGAGTCTTCACGAAAAGCAGCGGTAATCACTGCCGTCGGGGTGGTGGGCGCACGATGGCGTAGAAATATTCGTTGCGCCTCCTCAATCTGAATGGTCCGCTTGCTGCTTTTCGGATTATACAAGGCCGTGACAAAATCAGCAGAGGCCGCAGCTTCCAGCCGTTTGGCGATCACAGGCCAGGGCGTGAGCAGGTCTGACAGAGAAATGGCACAAAAATCATGCGTCAAAGGGGCACCCACCAGGGCAGCGCAAGCATTGATCGCGCTGACTCCAGGAATCACCTCCACTTCGATGCCCTCGCCAGGACGCCACCCGGCTTCAAATAGCACCTCGAAGGCAGGTCCGGCCATGCCGTAAATGCCAACATCCCCAGAGGAGATCAAAACCGTGACTTTGCCGCTTTGCGCGTAACGCAAGGCATCCACGCACCGTTCCAGTTCATGACGCATGCCACTGCCCACAGTTTCCTGACCTGTCAGCAAGGGGGCGATGTGGTTCAGGTAACTCTTGTAACCTACCACCACATCCGCTTCCCGCAAGGCTGCCATGGCCCGTGCGGTGATCTGGTCCTGGGATCCTGGGCCGATACTTACCAACAACAGTTTTCCGGGTTTTGGGGTACTGGTCATGCGTGGATCTCCTTTTGTTGCACATGTTGCGACATGCGGGCAATGGCGATGGTGACGTTTTTACCATCCAAACCGCGATGGCACCTTTTGGGAACCAGCAAATCCTGAAGATTCCCCTGGGCTGCCAACAAAGCCGCAGCCTCGGCTACCGAAGGGGTGCCCACATGACGCCAAACCTGATCAGAAGGATGTGGCACCGGCACCTTGGCCAACAGCTCAGCATCAAAAAGGGTAAGAGGCAAACCCAGTTTGGACGCCAGTTCCAACAGGCACAGCTCATCCTTTTTGTTCTGGATGGTGGCCACAGCAGCCACATCTTTCCGGTCCAGATGACTGGCTGCCAGTGCTTGATCCAGGGCCTCTTCCATGGCATCCAGGGATGCCCCCCGGTCACACCCCGCGCCTATTGCCAACAGGCTTCCCTGTCCCTTGGGAGGCCGATAGATCACCATGGAATGGGGCCATTGCTGCGAAATGGTTTCCACATCCTCACGGTGGGTGATCCAGAGCAGGGCACGATGACGTTTTGGGTCTGCCAGGGTGACATCCGACAACCATTCAATCGTTGCGGACAGCAGCGGAAATGCATCCTGCCAATGACGGCTGCCGCACTCCTGGACCAGTGCCACGGGCTGGTCATTCACCACAGCCGCCGCCACCTGAGTGAGTGTCCGTGACGAAGCTTCAATACGCCAGCCCAGATTTTTGCCAAGCAGATCCACCGCAAGGGTGCCCAGGGTATCGGATGCCGTGGTGATCACCGGCACGGCTGCAAGCATGCGGGCGATATTTCGGGCATGCTCATTGGCCCCGCCCAGGTGACCAGAGACCACCGGAATCACAAAACGGGCGATTTCATCTATTGCCAGCACAGCGGGATCCTCCTGTTTGGAGCGCAAGTGTGGCGCGATCAATCGCACCACCGCTCCCAGGGCGCAGAAAAAACAGACAGGATCGTAATCCCGCAGCAACTTTTGAATGTGGTCGCGCAGAGGGGGGGCCAGCCTCGTGACGCCAGAGGTACTGTTTTCACCCCAGGGTTCCAGACAAAAGAGGGCTGCGGTTGGCCAATGTTGAACCAAACGATGCGCGTGTTCGGCCCCTCGGCGGGTCACGGCCACCAGGGCAGGTCTGAATGGCGGGGTGGAGTCGTGTGTCATTCCCTGCCACCCAGGGTGAATTCGCCATCGTTGCAATGGATGATCATCAGCGAAAGATAGTGGACCTGAGTGCCCTTGAGGCTTCTGACATCCCGCACCAGACGTTCTTCTGGTGCCCCGATCCGTTCTGCAAAGACGGCTTTGTCTGTCAGATTACGAGATTCCAGCAGTTCCAGCACCTGATCCAGCACGGGGCGGACTTTGAGCAAAACCAAGGTTTCAAATTCAGTCAGCAGACGACCGATGCGTTCCATTCCCACAGTGGCAGGCACCAGGGCCAGGGTTTGATCGCCTTCGCACAAGGCCTGTTGGTCCATGGCTGCCCCGGCCAATGGAGAGGCCACGCCAGGGATGATTTCCACCCGGATTTCCGGATTCAGCTCCAGGAGGGTTCGTTGCAGATGACCAAATGTGGCAAAAAAAGAGGCGTCTCCCTCAACCAGAAACACCACGTCCACCCCGGTGTTCAGGACAGACAATACTTGTTCTGACGCGATGCGCCAGTGGCGCGTCAGGACCAGGGGATCTCTGGTCATGGGAAAGTTCAAGGCCAGAGTGCGTGGTGGAGGCAGCAAACCGGCCCGTTGCGCAATGGAAATGGCATAGCCTCCTCCTTCCTGGCGGCTTTCCGGCCAGGCCCAGCATTGGGCGGATTCAAGTGCCTGCCAGGCGGCGCGGGTGATGTGTCCAGGATCCCCCGGACCCAGGGATGCGGCGATCAGGCGTCCCTTTGCATGGGTTTGACGATTTTCCATTGTATTTTCTCCAGCCAACAAAAAGTAACCATGTCACTTCCAAATCACAGGTGTCCAAAACAGCCTGATCAAGATACGCCCTCCAGGTGAAAAGGGCAGCATGGGAGTGTCGGGATTCCAGCACCACCAAAATCCACCAGGAGTGCCAATCCATAATAAGAACCACCAGACTTTTCAGTCAACTTCTGGACCCTTTTTTCCCACGGAATGCGCTGGCACTGGGTTTCGACTGTTCTGAACGATTGATTTACAATGTTGACAAATTTATAAACAATTACAAATCAATCAGGCAGAAACCAGTGGCAGCATACCTCGGAACAAGAAGGAAAATACCAGTGGACATAAGAAGCACGGAGATTGTTCCATCGCACTCCGGCATCTCCACGCTCCAACTGAAAGGCCGTTGCAAGGTCGCTTAAGTCACGTGTGGAATGATGGAATTCGTGTCCCCGCGCCCCGGAACGTTCCTGGCGATAGCCCAAACCTGCCAGACGGGACGTCATACGAGTACGGATGGGCAACACTTTGGCCATGGGCCAGGTGACACCATCCAGGAGGATCAACTCCTCCCCCAGAGCCATCATGCCGCCACATTCGGCCAAGACCGGCATCCCGCTGCTGACAGCTTTGCGGATGTGATGCCAGGAGTTGGATACAGAAAGCCTTTCGGCATGCAATTCAGGATATCCCCCAGGCAGCCAGAGGGCATCACACCCGGAAGGCAAAGGCTCCCCTGCCAAGGGAGAGAAACATTGAATTTCTGCTCCCATGTTTTGCAGCCACTCCAGATTGGCAGGATAGATAAAACAAAAAGCTTGATCCTGGGCCACGGCAATGCGTTTTCCAGTCAATCCGGGCGCGTCGGTGCCAGTGGATTCCGTGGCGTGTATGGGAGATGTTCGGCGTGAGATGTCGAGTATGGTTTCCAGATCCAAGGTCAAAGCTGCCCTTAGTGCGTCAGCGGCAGGGGCCTTCTGCTCGTCGGGCAGCACCAGACCCAGATGACGTTCCCCAAGACCAATGGCGGGGGTTGCTTGCAACCAGCCCAGCAGCGGTGGAAGATGGGCCTCTTCCAAAGCCTGGGCCAAAATGCGGGCATGAGTGGCACTCCCCACCCGGTTGGCCAGGACGCCTGCCACTTCAAATCCCTGGGCAAATCCGGCAAACCCTGCCACCAGGGGGGCGATGGAACCGGCCATGCCCTTGGCATCCACCACCAACACAACCGGCATTCCCAGTGCTTTGGCCAGATCTGCCGTTGAACCAGCCCCTCCGATGCCGATTTTGCCATCGTACAATCCCATCACCCCTTCCACCACGGCCACAGCTCCGGGTTGTCTGCGGGTCGCCAACAGAGTACGGCACGCCTCCGCACCGATCATGAAGGTATCCAGATTATAAGAAGGTACTCCACAGAATGCGGCATGCCACAAAGGATCAATGAAATCCGGTCCAACCTTGAAAGGGGCGACATTCCAACCCGCTGCCTGCAAGGCTGACATCACCGCCAAAGCAACGGTGGTTTTGCCAGCGTGGGAATGGGTCGCGGCTATAATGAATCCGGGTGTTTGGTTCATGATCTGATGCTCAAAGGGGTTGTCCAAAAAAATCTTTAACCACGAAAAATAGGGAAAACACAAAAAACAAAAGAAATTGATAGCCACGCACAGTATGGCGGAAGGCCAACTTTTTTGCGTGGATTCGATTTTACGCCTTTCAACTGGTATGGACTCATTCTATTGTCACATCACACGGTTGCACAACACCATTCAAGTCACGACATCATCACGGAACACTCTATGGAACTGGTAACAACCCAAACCGCTGGTGCCATGCTGCTGGCCATACTTCTGGATAGCCTGTTGGGTGAACCCAGGCATTGGCATCCATTGGCAGGTTTCGGACGGGTGACGACTTGGGTGGAAGGGGTGGCTCGTTCAAAGTCTCCATCTGTTTCCGGTTGGCAACGACAACGTATTCAGGGTGGGGTGGCCTGGCTTGTGCTGGTTGGCCTGCCCACCGGGATTGTTGTCATCGGCATGCCTGGAAATGGCTGGAACTGGTTGCCAGAGACGTTGTTGCTTTATCTGGCAGTAGGTGCGAAAAGTCTGACCCAGCACGGCGAGGCGGTACTGAATGCCATGCGCCGCGAGGCATGGGACATGGCCAGGCAACGCGTGGGATATCTGGTCAGTCGGGATACCTCAGAGCTGGATCCTGAAGGCATGGCCAAAGCCACCATTGAATCGTTGCTGGAAAATGGCTGTGATGCCATTTTCGGTGCTTTGTTCTGGTTTCTGCTGGCCGGGGCACCGGGGGCAGTGGCGTATCGCCTGATCAATACCCTGGATGCCATGTGGGGATACAAAACGCCCAGGTATCTTCATTTTGGCTGGGCTGCTGCCCGTGCTGACGATGTGATGAATTTCATTCCGGCTCGTCTTACTGCAATTACTTATATTGTTCTTGGACGTACAAAACGTGCTATGCACTGTTGGCGACAGCAGGCTTCCACATGGAAAAGCCCCAATGCCGGACCAGTCATGGCCAGTGGAGCCGGAGCCTTGGGGGTATTGTTGGGAGGAGCGGCGTGTTATCACGGGGTCCATACGTTACGCCCTCCTTTGGGAGAGGGTCGTCGCCCCAGTGGAGATGACATCCGGCTGGCCATCGTCTTGTTGCATCGAGGAATCTTTCTTTGGTGCGGGATCATACTTTTGATCTGGGGCATCGGTCATGCTTGAACACGGAGGGGGAGTACGACGGGCAGCCTTGCAATTCGGCATTCCTTTGGGTGAGTGGTTGGATCTCTCCACAGGCATCAATCCTCATGCCCGCCTGCCAGAGCCTCCCCCTCCCGAATGTTGGGCCAGATTGCCAGAAGAAGAGGACGGGTTGGAAGCAGCGGCCCAGGAGTATTACGGCACCTCGTTTGTGTTGCCCATGGCCGGATCCCAGGCTGCCATTCAGATTTTGCCCCGGTTGCGTCCAGCAGGACGTATTGCCATTGTTCACCCCACTTATGCCGAACACGCACATGCCTGGTCGCAAGCCGGACATCAGGTGGAAACGCTTTCTGCCACGATTCTGGAACACTGCCTGGAACGTTTCGATGTTGTGGTGGTGGTCAATCCCAACAATCCCACCAGCGATCTTATATCTTGCGAACGTCTGCTTTCATGGCACGAAAACCTGCGTCACAGACAAGGGTGGTTGGTGGTGGACGAGGCGTTCATGGATCCGATCCCGTCAGGCAGTTTGTCGGCTCATGTGGAGTTGTCAGGCTTGATTGTTTTGCGTTCATTGGGAAAATTTTTTGGTCTGGCCGGAGTCAGAGTGGGTTTCATGTTGGCAGAACCGGGGCTGTTGACCAAGGCGCGAGAGTTGCAGGGGCCGTGGAGCGTAACCGGACCATCCCGCCATGCGGCACGACTGGCGTTGATGGATCGTCCCTGGCAGGAACGCACCCGTCTACAGTTGTTGGAAGCCTCCAACCGTCTGGCCACGCTGTTGCGACACTCTGGTTTGGCCCCGGTTGGGGGAACTGCACTTTTTCAATGGGTTCCGACCGAGCAGGCCCAATGTTGGTGGTCTCGTTTGGCCATGCAGGGCATTTTGGTGCGGATGTTTACCCATCCTTCAGGTTTGCGGTTCGGTCTTCCTGGCCAAGAGACCTCCTGGGATCGACTGGCAGCTGCTTTGGTAAAAACTGTTTGATTGGTCAAAACTGTTTCATCAATTAAAGATGTCTCAATCCTGTCATTTTAAACCGAAACCATGTCGGGATTGGAATTTTTTTTACTATCAGGGGTCCAGGGGGATTATCCCCCTGGTGGGGTCCAGGGGCGAAGCCCTTGGTGGGGTCCAGGGGCGAAGCCCTTGGTGGGGTCCAGGGGCGAAGCCCTTGG
>JAMOBH010000281.1:0-7516 GCA_039908085.1 Magnetococcus sp. YQC-5 | reverse complement strand
TGAATCCCCCAGACCCCCTCTTTTTTTTAATAATTTTAAAAAATATAAAGAAAAAGAAAAAATAATAAAAAAAAAGGGTGGGGGGTTTGGGGGGCGGTTCACCGCCCCCCAAGGTTTTTATCCATGGTCAGGACACACTTGAAAGAATGGTGTAAATCTGACGTTCGGTCAGGGTATGTTCTCTGGCCAGTTGTCGCACACCCACGCCAGAGTCATAACGGCGCACGATTTCCCGGTTGCGGGTACGACGTTGCAGATGTGCGGCTCGCACCACGGTCAAGGTTTCTCCCCCGAAATGCAAGGAAAGACGCCGGGCCTGTTCAAACCCCAGCAGAGTTGCCAATTTGTGCTGAACCCGCATTTTGCGAGGGACAAAAATGCGCGTACCGCCGCACTCGTTGACCAATTTCACGGCCCCTTCGCGACCGATCACATCAGCAATTTCTTCCAACGAATCCGGCAGGTCGGCTTGTTGGAGCAAATCGAAATCGATCATCATCTCGTCACCTTTTCGCCTTCGTGTTTGAATGGCAGGGAAGAGACATTCATCCCCTCGCCATCGAGGTTTTCTGTTTTCAGTTCATACCAGAAGACATCCTTGTCCACGCGACTGATCCCCAACAAACCCAACCGTTCCTCTGACCAGTTGCGCAAGGCTTCCCGGTTGACATCTTCCCGGATGCGAATCGCCTCGCCCACACCCAGTTCCTTGATCTTGTCGAGTACTTGCGCCCAGGTGCCACGACCTTTGGGTTTGATTTCACTGGAACGACGAAATCCCAGCGTGCCAAAGGAGAGTTCCAGGCCGCGTTTTTTGTCAAACAGGATTTCCTTGTTGAATTCGGCAAAAGCCAGCAGGCCGTTGGCCAGGGCTTCCAGACGACTTCTGCGCGGTGCGGCAAAGGCATCGGATGCGCGCTTGATGCGATCAATACTGTCATTCATATCGGCCTCAATGATGTCAATATTGCGTTGCAGTTGTGCGATTTCTCCCAAAGCGGCATTGGCTTGTTGCAAATCCCGCACATGGACGAAGTTTTCAGGTTTTATGCGTCTACTAGTCGACATATCCTCTCCCTCGGTGATATTTGGAATTAATAAAATCCACCCGTTGGCAGGGTGGGGCATCTGGTTCGGTTTTTGTTTTTTTCTGCCTTTATGTTCGGATGTTGCTTTATGAATGTCAAGCAAAATACTTGTGATACTTAAAATAAATTTGGCGAAATATTTCATCAGAATGTCGTTAAAAAAAGTCAAAGTGCATCTATTCGATCACTGGGATCTCTTTCTGATGCACACTCCTGGTTCGGTTTTTGGTGAAGTCGGAGGTATCCATGAACAGTAAACAAATCATTTCAGGCTTTAAAGAACGTTTGGTGCAACTCATTGGCGAAGAGGCCCCCTATCCATGGGGCGAACAGGTTGGAATTGCCAAGGCCACCATGCATGGACTGCTGAGTAACGCCTCTCCAACTACAGCCACCTTGATGAAAATCGGTCTGAAAACCCAGGCCTCCCTTTCCTGGCTTTTGCTTGGTCATGGGCCAAAATGGCTTGGCACCCATCCCATTCCGGTATCAACCCCTTTGACCCGACCGAATCATACTTCCTCTGGTGAATACCTGTTGGCTCCCCAACCCCTGGAAGCTGCCTCGGTTGGCCTGCCAACAGAGTGGCTGGGAATCACAGCTGACCAGGAAAGTTGCGTCTGGATGATGGTCAAGGGAGATGGCATGGAACCCACTCTGCGTCCGGGCGATGTGATCCTGATGGATCAAAATGATGTGGCAGTGCGTTCCGATACTATTTATATAATTGATATTCAGGGGGAATGGGTGCCCAAACGATTGCAATCTCGGCTTGATGGTTCTGTGATGGTTGCTTGCGACAATCCGGCCTATGCGTCTGAAATCATTTCGGCGGACAAGAGGTTTCAACTGCGGATTGTGGGACGTGTGATTTGGATCGGACGCCGGGTTTGAACATGTAAAAACTATGAATTATATATTGTTATCCTGCCGTTCACGAAGACACGTACTGAATTCAACTATTATAATCAAAAAATGGGCATATGATGCCCTTCGGGCAAAAAGTCAAAGTCAAAACCCTGGGGGATGAATCCCCCAGACCCCCTCTTTTTTTTAATAATAAAAAAATAAAAAAATGGGTGGGGGGTTTGGGGGGCCGAACCGCCCCCCAAGAAACGCAATTGAATTGGTCCGATTATGATGCAAAAACATCGTCCAGAGAATTGGCGAACACAAAGTTTCTACTCCATTTCCCAATGAGTTCTCTATCTGCACCAGTGATTTTTTCGGTTACTGAGTCCGCAATCTGTCCAAACTTGCAACCAAGCAAGTCAATCAACATGGCAGCGGCTTCTTCTTTGCGGCCTTCGTTATACACTCTTGTGAATACCCAATCTGGATTCGGATCAAGATTTAACATTTGAATGATCTCCTTTACGTCAAACGCGCGAAAGTGCGCCAAAGCAAACAAAACCAGGATTTCAAGTGCTTCATAACGCGATTCTTCTGGAAAATTATTGTTGATTTCCTCTTGCCAAACACGTCCTTTGCTTTTCAACACCTCTGGATCTATCTTTTCTGGCATAGTCAACGGGGCCAGAATCAGCAGACGCGGGTCGATTGCTTTCAACTGTTCTTCGGAAAAATCAGAAAGCACCACTTCCACAAAGCAGTCTTCGAAACAGCATCCGGCCCGTCGCTCCAGTGCCGTCAAAGGCAAAGCAACTTGCTTGTACCGTTCGTTTGTGTAAATAATTCCTGCCAAAACCGGCCCAGGATAACCATTTTGCACACAACTCATGAAAACCTTGGTAGCAATACGGTAACGAATCAAATTATCCTCGTACCCCTGAAATTCTATCAAGACGCGCGGCTGTTTGCCGGAGGTTAAAGACCATCCCTCGATATCTGGTGCCACGCGCTGTTGTTTCAAAACCGTGGCCCGAAACTTATAGGTTTCCGCTGTTGGTGCATCCATGCCCAAAAGCTTAAGCAAAGCATCGCCACTCAAGGTCATGAGTTTAAAAAACGCTTGATCCGTGCCTCGTTGTCCAACTTTTTGTTCGATCATTTTTTACTCCAAGACCGAGACTAATTATAGACTTACAATTATTTACTAATAATATGTTATTTCCTTATCGCATCAATAGCAGTACTCACCGTGCCATTATTCTGACCCGTTGGCAGCACCACCCCGGTATCAATTGTGGACGCGCCATTCAATTTCCTCAAAATCAGAACTCCATCCGTTGCATCTACCGAGCCGCTCAGGTCCACATCCAGTTTGGTACCAATGGCGTTGATGCTGGTCATGACTGTGCTGTTGGTTTGGCCGGTTGGCAGGACCACTCCGGTATCAATTGTGGAGGCACCGTTCAATTTCCGCAAAAGCAATACCCCGTCTGTGGCATCCACGGCACCACTCTTGTCCACATCCAAGACCGGTGAAGTTTGAGTGCTGGACGGAACGGTGGTGGTGGAATTGCTGGTTGGCGTGACTGAAGTGGTAACCTTGAGTACTTTACCGGAAAACTCGACCTTGATTCCCTGTGTTTCAGGGGGTTTTGTCCCATCGACGGTCAAGTCCACCGTCGATTTATTGCTTTCTGTCATAATCGTCGAATAACCATTAGCATCCGTGATGGCTGTTTCATTGCCAGGGGTGCGGATCAAAGCATGCGCCATGGGTGTCTTATCTGGCTTGCTGCACAAAACCTGCATCGGAATCAGGATGGGGCCATTGGGTCTGAAGATTTTCAGATCGTACTCGGTATCTGGCCCAAAAATATTGGCATTGCCATGCTGGCTGATTTTCAAGAAGTATACGCCATCCTTTTTTGGAGTAAACGAGTCACTTTCGTCACCTTGAGTGCCTTGATCATTGATTGTTTTGATGGGGGTCACTTTGTCGGTATCGTAGAGTTCCAAGACCACATTGGACCTGGCACCCAGATGGCTGGCTTGGATTTCATAAGGAAGACCCTCAAGTGCATAAAATTTCACCCAGTCCACATCATTGACAAGATGCATGTTGTGGTGTTGTGGTATATCACTGTTAAGTACGATAATACTGGCCTGATCGGGGGTATTGTCCGGTTCAAAATCGTCTTTGCCCACATGAATGGTAATCGAGCTTGGCAAAGAGACCCATTTTTTATCGTCCTTGGCCCTGGCATAGAAAGTAATAATGTATTGGCCTGATTGGGTAAATTGAGTTGTGTCAAACAGGGCTTCATATCGGCTGGCCGATTTATTGTAAGACAATTCCAGAATGGGAAGTTGTTTAAGGATGGGCAGTCCGGTGACTGGATCTGTCCCTTCAGTCGCTGCCCCTGGAGTATCCACCACACCCCAAACCTGATCAATATTTTCTGGAAGTTGATTGACTGTAACCCAGAGAGGCAAACTGGCTTTTTCTTCCATATAGGCATTCCCGCTCGTCCCGGTAATGTCTGGAAAAACGGCTCCCGTGCGTTGGGGATTGCCCAGATAGGTATCTTTGATGCTGGCAAAATCCCTGCTGGCGATGAATCCTCCATCACCATCCGCATCCATGATGGGATTTTGATTGCGAATGGTGTCTTGGAGTTTTTTACTGGCGGCAACAAAACTCTCACTCAGGGTGTTGCCCTGAAGCACATATTTCCAGAAAGAACCGGAAAAAGAATGTTCGCCGTTGGCTGAAAAATTGGCAAACTGCGTGGCATCCGCACTGGCGATGGTGATTCTCCGCATACCCTGAGACGGAACCAAACTTTTTACAAAACTGCCAGAAAAACAGGTATCCATAATCAGGATCACCTTGGCCTTGGTTTTAGTCTGAAGTTCCGTCAACCAACTTTGCAAATCTGTCGCCGTGACGATGTCGGCTTGACCATACGAAGGCAACGTGACAAAGAACTTGTCGGTCAATCCATGGTCCACCATGTAAATAATCAATGGTCTTTTATCGTTGACATATTCTCCTGCCCATTTCAAAATAGAATCTTTCAGATCTGTAGAACTGGAAGTTGCATAGATGTCGTTAGCATGGTCATTATCAATATCTTGATTGTTGTTGATACTTAAATATCTTATATTATCTTTTGTAATTCCCTTGTAACGCAATGCCTTATAAGCAAACGTCGCCAGATAATCGGTAGCTGGCCACAGGTAATTTTTAAGATCTCCCCCGGCCACGATGATGGCGCGGGCATCCTGTTCTGATTCCACGGCTATGGCGGTAAAATGGCTATTGAGCTGATTGGTCTTGATGGACTTCAAGTCAAGATATTCTGGGAGGAAGGTATAGCCCGGTTTATTTGGAGTGATCTTGACAGACCAACCGGATTTTGGTGCCTCCCAATTATATTTTCCCGATATGTCAGAGGATTTGGTTAATTTGCCATTTTCATCCAAAAAGGTGATTGAAACTTCCGGGATGGCTTTCCCGGCAGCATCTGCAATGGTTCCAGATACCACAAATTTATCGGTATAAGTGAACTTGCTGGTGGTTGAGACGGTCTTTCCATTTTTGTCAGAAGCCCGCGATGTAATAGTATAAGTCTTACCAGATTGCCAGATACTATTGGAAGTCACAAAATACCAATTTTTCCATTCATTGGCTGTCTCGGCGAGAACCCAGGAGGAATTGTCAGGCACGAATCCTTGGGATGCTCCACTTTTACCAACCAAAAAGAGAGTGCCATCGGAAATTTGCAGTTCGACCTTGAGGATACCGACACCGGATGAATCTGTAATAGAGCCTGATATGGCGGACAAGGAATTTTCTGAATTGAATGCGGAATTATCTGTCGGATAAATAATGGTCACGGTGGGGAGCGCGGTGTTAATGGTGAAATTTTTGGTCCGCACATCACTCACCAAGCCAGATTTATCAACTGCGATATATTTGAGTACCTTGCTGGAACTCACGGCAATGGGAGCGGAATAGAGAGTCGAACTTATGGTGGGAGTGGATCCGTCCAAAGTATAATAGATCAGCGAGCAACCAGATCCATCATCCTGACAGGTCAAAGTCACATTTTGGGTGGTGGAAAACGTCCCGTCTGAAATATCAACCGCAATCGGCTTGGTGATATCTTCCACTGACACAGCAAAGGCGGGCAAAGCGACTGTGTCGGAACCTGCCGTGACTGAGATGATTATATTACTATAGATGCCGTAATCTTTGGGTGCAGAAGTCCCGGTGAGGGCACCCGTGGTTGTGTTGAAACTTGCCCAAGGTGGCATGTTTTTAATGGAAAAAACAAGCGCGTCGCCATCCAGATCGCTGGCTGTTGGGGTAAAGCTGTAGGCGACCCCAGGATTGGTTGTGGTGGCTGGAGTACCACTAATGGTTGGCACATGTTTGAGTGGCGTGGTGTCTTTGATGACAAAATCAGTTCCGAGCGATAATTTGTTCAAAAGCGACACCCGATCCGGGCCTGTCAGGTCATCCAATGTGAGAGAAAAGTTTGACAACGAGAATTCTGTACCCAGATCAAACTGACATTCGATCAGGACTCCATTACGAATTCCATCGGAGAAACCACCCACTGTTGCAACATTTTTATCATATTTAAATTCCCCATAGTCGCTACCAAGATATCGACATGACTGATCGGGAAATGTCAACCCACTTGGGCCAGTCAATGCCATTAAAAAAGATCCAAGACTATACTGTGTATTTTTATATTCAATTTGTAATGTGAATGCTCTTGATGCGGCATGAGCCTGCGAGAGCGTCACGGCAGAAATGAAGCATGCAGAGCATATAACGATCAAGCCTTTCCGTCTTGCAGATCGAAGGAGATGCAACCAAGCCGACACACTCACTTTGAATGAAGACAAAACCCTGGAGTGGCTTGGTGTCCATCCATATCTTTCACACCATCTGCCCCATAAGCCAAGCCTTTCACTCCAAACACGCCATTTTTTTATCCCAAGATTTTGTTTTAGAAAATATTCGCAATTATTTTCTGCTTGATACATCTTAAACCCCTTTAAGTCTGAGAGCATCATTTAATTTAAATTTTATATTGGCATTATAAGTTAAACAAGACCCCTTAAGGATCTATTGGTTGACCCAATGGGCAAAACTCATGTATGATGAATTCTACAATAAGAACGACTGCTGAGCAAATTGAAAATGGGTCATGATCATCGTTTCGGCTATGAGCCTCCCCTGGATGCTCGTCTTCGTTAGGTGACAACGTGGGCAATTGTGGATTTGTAACCGTTTCTTCAGCCTCCTCTCCCAGATGGAATTGAAAATGAATAGAATATATATTCCACTATTTCTTTTATTGCCAGGTCAGTCCAATTGGGTCATAGCGGGTCCAGGGGATGTTTCACCTTCTCCTGATGGGAGAATCAAACCTGTCGATGCACTGGCCGCGCGGAATGTGTCAATGGAAATGAGACACTGATGGCAAAAAATTTAATGTAGCCCCCACTCGTTTGCCGACTTCAAAAATTTGATTGATGTTCGCTAACCAACAAATCAA